>CAZPEV010000014.1:20601-32182 GCA_964585635.1 uncultured Ignavibacteriales bacterium | reverse complement strand
CGACGATACTATCGTCCAGGCAACATCTACTTCACAACCCATGTCACCCATGATCGCGCGCCCATATTGGTGGACAATTTCGACCTGCTATGGATGAGCCTGGAGGGTGTCCTTGGGGAGGCTATTGATGGACTGATGGCCTGGGTGGTACTGCCGGAGCATTGCCATTTTCTCATCGCCCCGGGCGGCGGCAACTTATCATATATGATGCGCCGCGTTAAACTGTCCTTTTCCTCGCGGTACCGCAGGCGAACCAGTATGGTGAGGGGACGAATCTGGCAGTTTCATTTCTGGGACCACGTCATTCGCGATACACCGGACATGAATCGCCATATTGACTACATTCATTATAATCCCGTCAACCATGGTTTAGCATCGGATCCATTGGCGTATCGCTTTTCATCGTATCAGAAGTTCCTTGAAGCCGGGTATTATTCTCCGGGATGGGGAGCACGAGAGACAATGACCTTCAGCGGGTCATATGGAGAGTAACAGGATGGAAGGCAGCAGTCGAAACCGCAAGGGTTTCGACCTACTCGCTGTCCGAAAGAACAGGGGAGATCAGTTGCGACCCACGAACTTCGCAGGTCGCGACTTAACCGATGTAATGGACCGGTAACACGATGTCCCTGTAAGGAGGTTATATGGCACATTTGAAATTCAAGGCATTCATGAGTTGTAGCTTTTCCGAAAGCGATTCCAGTATCGCGGATTTCTTCAAGTCATATCTCGAATCCTTCGGATTGGACGTATTTAAGTATGATTTTCAAGAACCGAACCCGCTCACAGAATCTATAAAGAATCATATTAAAGAATCTGACTGTTTGGTCGCAATAATGACCCGGAGAGATCGTCTTGACTCTGGTGAATGGGTCTGCGCGAATTGGATACAGCATGAAATAATATATGCAAATGCAGTTGGTATACCAATAGTGATTTTTGCGGAAGAAGATGTTAAGATAGACGGTTTAATAAAATTGGAGGAACGATATCAGCGGTTTTCCAGAGATGCCGCAAAGTTGCTTCTGCAAGTTCCGCGGTTCAACAAATTTCTCATTGCCCTTTACCAACTGCTTGAAGAACGATTCAAGATGGGGGATGTTCCTTCACCTGACCTTTATTATGTTTCCATAAAAACTCGTGACGAATTTATTAATCTCAAGACATGGGTTACAACATGTGAGTTTGAAGTGGAATCATTTACTGACGCCCTGCAACAGACCGTCGAAGGACTGGGCGATGTTGATTGGCTACGACATCCCTTCGAGGTGGTGAAGGATTTCGAGTTTTCAGTTTTGAATTCACCAAAGGGCGTTTCTGTCAATTGTGTACCAGGTCGAAGCAAGGAAGACCCAAATCAAATGAAGGTCCGTTTCGATCCCGCATTAAAAACCAATGAAAGAGTCTGCTACGCATATCGATACTCAGCAGATCAGATTAGACCGCTTACTATTGAGGCGGCCAGGAAGGTTATTGAGGAGGGCGACTATTGGTCGAATAATCCTTTGTGCACTATCAATATGGATTTATTCGACCCAACTGGACTCTTGATTTCCGAGGTACTGTTCCCCCGTAAATACCCTGTATACTTACCGGATTATGTGGTCGAGTCACGGGAGTCTAATGCTCTTAATATGCAGGAGATGAACAGGATTCGCGAGATAGGAGGTTTCAAGATTCTGCGTCTTTTTGATAGGCTCACGCTGACTCTCACTGTGCCAAAGCCATTGATAGGTCATAGGTATCGGATAACATGGCAACCTCCTTCTGAGTCGGAACTGGTTCAGTTGGGATTGGCCCAATAATATGCTATGATATGGTCAGTCACAACTCGATAATGGTATGACACTATCTGGCGAATATGATGGGCTTTCTCTGGCCGCATTCACTACAACTTCGATGTTGAATGCAACTCCGCCCCCTTATATATGGACACTCGCATTCTACATCTGCGCCCTAAAGCGCCCTTCCCCCCTTCCCCCAGCCGCCACCGGCGCGCTCGGCCGTGAAGAAAAGCAACAACTATGGGGCCCCCCGAAAATGACGAAACGAACCCAATATCGCTTGCCGCCGACCGCCGTATCTAATTGGGCCACATATAAGTGCCGGCCACCTTGTCATTTTCAGATGCGACCAAAAATTGGGTTAGATTTGGCTATAATTCGGGATTTCGCCAATTCTTTTTCCGCTTTTCTATTCGATTGGCTATCAATGGCCAGACCACCTATATTGATCTCAGCTTTCAATTTGGCATGAGTCGAATGAGATGGTGATTAACACATAAGGGATCTGAACAGAATGAGCATTAGTACCAATATTCTGCAGGCCATCGGAAACACCTCGTTGGTGCAGTTGCGCAATGTTGTTCCGCCCGGCAGCGCCAAAGTACTTGTGAAACTCGAATGGGAAAATCCGACCGGCAGCATGAAAGATCGTACGGCCCAGGCTATGATTTCACGGGCTGAGAAAGATGGCCGTATGAAACCTGGCGATACCATCGTTGAGTACACCGGCGGCAGCACGGGTATATCACTCGCCTTAATCTGTGCCGCCAAGGGATACCGTCTTCATATCGTTACCTCCGACGCCTTTAGCCGGGACAAGTTGAGGCAAATGTCCGCTTTCGGGGCGGAACTGACACTCGTGCCAAGCAAAGGGGGCCTGACCACCAAGAAATTGATTCTGGATATGATCGAAGCCGCCAGAGAAATTAGTCAAAGGCCGCACACCTACTGGACCAACCAACTCCATAATGTCGACAGCATTGCCGGGTACTTTCCCTTGGCTGAGGAAATCTGGGACCAGACGAACGGCCGGCTTGATGCCTTTGTTCACTGCGCCGGCACCGCCGCTTCGTCGCGAGGTGTGGCGAGCGTGTTGAAGCGTCACAATCCCAAGGTCAAAATAATAATCGTCGAGCCGGCCGAATCCCCGGTATTGTCGGGTGGTCAGGCCGGACCTCACAAAATTGAGGGCGTCGGCATTGGCTATACCCCACCGCTCTGGGATCCAAGCCTGGTGGATGAAGTCATTGCGATCAGTACGGATGACGCCAAAGCAATGACCCGGCGCTTAGCCCGGGAAGAAGGTCTGTTCGCGGGAACCTCCTCGGGAGCAAATGCCGTCGCGGCCATCCGAGTGGCAGAGCGATTAGGACCGGATGCCAACATAGCCACCTTGATGGTGGATTCCGGCCTGAAGTACCTTAGTACAGATGTTTACGGAAAATAGAGGGTTTTCAAACCGACGGGTGGCCCATCATTCATGATGGGCTTTCTCCTCCTCGGGGATCGGTGGCCGGCCAAGCGTATCCAACGAAAAGTGGCATCCATCACAGACGCTGTCGACGCGAAATGTCCATCAATTTTGCGATTATCACTTCCAAGGCTGGCAGGCGGCGGGACAGATTGCCAATTGACAATGGCCGCATCAGCCCCTAGATTTTCTCGATTGCACAAAGGAGATATGACAAGTGAATGACACCATTGAGCATATCATCAATACGAAGCGTATCGCCGTCGTCGGCGTATTAGACAAGAAAATGGGCGGCGCCGTCTACACGACCCTCAAACAGCGGGGCTATGCCGTCTTCCCGGTGCATCCCACCCGCCAATCATTCGACGGCGATGCCTGTTACGCCACCCTGAAAACTCTGCCTCCGGATATCAAGACGGCCGTCATCGCCGTCTCCCCCAAAGCGGCCGAACAGGTTGTCGAGGATGCCCTGGCAGCCGGAATTACCCATCTTTGGTTTCAACAGGGGAAGGACTTCTCCGGCGCCCTGGCCCAGGCCAAATCGAAGGGCTTGCAAACCGTCAGCCGCAAATGCATCCTGATGTACGCTCCGCCGGTCACCGGAATTCACGCCGTGCATCGGTACTTTGCCCGCTTATTCGGCAGGCTTTAGCCGCATCATCGATCAGACCGAGACAGGAGGTTGTCGCGGATCAGCATCTCCCCCAACATGGCGCCGACGATCTCCGCCCCCTCGATGTTGAAATGACAGTCGTCGTAAATATACTCCCGCGATTTGGGCAGCAGTTGGGCGAGATCAAGAAAGGGAAGGTTGAATTCCCGTGCCAATCTGCGGGTAACGTCATTGTAGGCTCCCATGGCCGCATCCATGGACCGGTCGGAATAGCGAATGCCGTTCTGCAGCAACAGCCAATGCCATTCGGCGGCCCCGGGGTCGACCGTGCTGTTCCAGGTGGTCGCCTGAGCCACGCAGATAAGCGTGATCTTGTGAGCCATCGCGACGCCGATAATCGTGCGCAGGTTTTCCGCATAGTGAGACAGATCGGTGCGCGGGCCGGCCGCTGCCACCGGATGAGAGTTGCAGAGCGCCACCTGACGCTTATAACTGGAGTGAAAGGGAATTTCCTGCATGACCTCCGATTCTGATTGGCGATGGAGAAGGTGGTACAGGCGGCGGGGAATCTGGAATTCGGTGAGGAAATACTTGGACATATCAAGAAACGAGACGGTCGTGCCTGGCCGTTCCGGCAAGTGCAAATAGTCGACCTTATTCATGGCCGCCAGCAGATCGTTAAGACCCGCCAGGAGGATGATCATATCCGGCTGCAGATGGGCAATCCGTTGACTGATCATCGCGACATGATCGCACGTTTGATCCCCTCCTTTGCCCGCATTGTAGACCCTGTAAGTGGTCTCGCTGGGCAGACGCCGGTTGAGAGTAGATTGCAGCCTAGCGGGCACGGTCGCAGTATCATCGAGATACAAACATTCGGTGGTACTCCCGCCGACCATGAATATGCGATACTCATTGGGCGGCTTGGGCATATGAATATCCGAACCGCGAAACCCCAAATTGTCGGTTGTAAAGCGGGTTTGAGCGGCCATCCCCGAAAGCTCCGGCTCGGGGTAAAAGATGAAGCGCTCGTTGGGAAAAAACTGCGATTCGATGTATCGTGGTCCTTCACGGACTCGCTTGTACAGCCGATAGGGATCATCAATACGGAAGAAGAGATTAAGGGTCACTTCGGTGAGAACGATTGCCACCGCCACCGAAATGCTGACAAAGCCAAGCCTTCTTACCATTGTCATGATCCTGCGCTGCCGCCAAGCGACGGCACTTGTCGCTCTCTGAGCTGTCTAAACCCCTGGTATTGGCTTAATCTAAGGCCTCGCTCCGATCTTATGCAAGTGGTTTGTAGCCGATCAGCGACCTTGAATTTCAGGGCGACGGAGCGCCGTGAGTTTGCACGGGGCCGCGCGGCCGGCCGTGGAAGTCCTGGCACCAAGCACAGAATTCCAGACGACCCGAATACGTTCGCCCAATATCGGCCGATATCACTTGCCGGCTTTGTACCCAAAACCCACGCGATAGAAGTACCTGCCGATCGTCTCACCGTTGAGAGTAACCGACATCCGGCCGGTGGCGCTCAGGCTGTCGAACCGGGTAACCACAGCATCTCGCGCCAGTTGGTCGGCATCCCTTCCGACCAAAATTATGGTCTTCCCTTCCTGCTGCGCCGCCGGGAACCAATACTCATACATCAACCCGGATTGCCCAAACAAGTGCGCTCCGGCCGTCCGGCGCGGGCCGTCCGGATACCCGTAGAAAGCCAGTTCACTGGAGATTCGATACAGGTCCATGCCAACCACCAGCGGAGCCGCACCCGTCTGCGATTTGATCGAATCGCTGATCCTTTCAACTTGCGCCTGCAAGTCCTTCCACCCTGTGATGTCGGCAATCGAGCGGGGATACGGCACCCCGGGGATTCCCAGAACGAGGTAATGAAAGACCGCTCCATAAACCAACACCAGCACGATGATGGTAGGCATCCATACCTTCTGCAGGCCGCTCAGCAAGCGCCCTCCACGACCGAAGGCCGAGGAGGTCATGACCCAGGCAATCGCCGGCAGCACCGCCAGCCAACAGGGACCGGTCCAATTGAGCTTGGGTTCATGATTCAGACTGAAAAAGATGTATACCGCAATCGGCACGAGGGTGAAGATTCGGATAAAACGGCGGCGTCCGACTTCGTCCGATACCGGATGGACGCCGTGAGAATCGCCGCCCAAAAGAGCCACGGCCGCAGCCATGACACCGGTCGGAGTTATCAGCACCAGCATCGAACCGATGAGGACGTGCAGCGACATATGAGAGGCGGCCGAGACTCGTCGCGCGGTCTGAAAGAGAAACGACGCCCACCCGTGAGTGGCGTTCCAGTAGATGACCGGAGCAAAGACAACTGCTGCCAGTATCAATGCCAGATACGGCTCCGGTCTGGCCAGCCACTTTCGCGACCGCCCGTTGGCAACCACAAAAAGCAGGACCGCCGGAAAAAGTAAGGCGATGGAATACTTTGACAGCAGCCCCAAGCCCAGGCAGAAGCCGGCCCCAAACCAGGCCCTCCCCTTTTCCTGCATCAAGGCCAGATAGAGGAAGTACAGCGCGCCGATCCAGCATGCGGTCAATGGCCCGTCCGGCATCATCAGGCAACCGGCGCCGAAGAAGAAAGTCAGCGTGGATAGGAGCAACACGGTATGGATCGCGGTTTCCTTATCAAACATTGCCAGCGCCAGTCGGTATCCGAAGAAGGCGGTTACCAGCCAGCAGATCCAGGCCCCAATCCGCACCCCAAACTCGGTATTGCCGAAAACCTCCGTCCCCAACTTGATGATCATCGCCACCATCGGAGGGTGATCCAGATACCCCCAATCAAGATGTTGCGAGTAATTCCAGTAATAAGCTTCTTCCATGATAAGGTTCGGCAATCCGATATAGACCAGGCGGAGAATACCCAAATAGATGATGATTGCCAGCACGATTCTCATGTGCCAACGGCCATCGTCCTCGCTGGTGGCACAACGACCGCCCAGTAGTAGGCGAAAACCTATGAGGACAGAAACTGCCGAAATCAACGCTACCGGCACCACGGCACTATGCGGGGAAACTCCCCATCGTTCGGTTGACAGCGCCAGCAAACCGCCGCGCAGGGAAAATGCCATGAAGGCGATGATCGCCAAAACGGGGAATCTCCATCGTCTTATGGACTCCGCCAACCGCAGATTTGTGACGGCAATACCCCCGGAATAGAGCAGGAACGCCGGGATTATTGCGAGCCCGAAAGCGATAACATGAGATAATACGATTGAATTCCCAACGGATAGCATAGCGAAAAATACTAGGGAGTCGATGACAGCTTGGACCAGGCCAACGAAATAATATCCATCTCCTGCGCCGGACGGCAGCGCCCGAAGAATCGCCTGATAGATTCTCCCGCCGCGCCCGGTCATCATTCTGTGCTCGCGCTCAATGGCAATGCTTTCCCCTTGGACTCTGTCCACGATCGCTTTTCAACCGTTCTTCCCGGCCTTAACCATAGGAGCGTCCCGGTGCATCGCGATACGTATTGGTTGCCGATCGCTAATATTTCCCGGTTCTGATCATGATAATGTTTTCCAGTGGCGCCGTCAAGCGTCGTCAAATATTGACCCTTAATCCCCAGGGAGCCGGTCGTAGGGCAGACGTGATGCAGCCGTCAATATCTGGGATATGGCAGGTCCGGCCATGGCACATTTTCGTAAGGGGTCGTTTATATGCTTATGTCATTTAGACCCGTGTGCAGGGCGAAAGTCACGGGTCGAGCGGCCCCATTCCTTCTTGACAGGTGAAATGGAATCAATTATCGTAATATGTAATCGGGTCTCGGTTGAGAAGGTTCAGCCAGATAACTATATGAGAATTCACACCAGGGGTATCTGACCGCAATGCAATTGTCCCGTGATTAAGGAAAACGGCATATGGCGACTCTAATTCTCTGGCTTATCTTGCTCGTGATCTGCTGGCCGCTGGCGTTTTTGGCGCTGGTGCTATATCCCTTTGTGTGGTTGGTCCTTCTACCATTCCGACTGGTCGGCATTGCGGTGGAAGGTGTGTTCGGCCTTCTTAGGTCCATGATGCTTTTGCCGGCGCGGATTCTTGGGGGACATCCTCGCCCCTGATCGCAGTCCCCTTCTGATTTCTGGTCCCTTTGAATACTTGCCGATGGGATCGATGTCGACCCACGATTTTTAGTATTGACATCTCCGGCAGTATGATTTTACCCTATCGGCATCGTCGAATGCGGCGATTATCGGGGACGGCCATATCGATCACAAGGATGATATAGCGATTAAGAATGGAGGAGTGCAAATGATCCTAAAGCGAATCGGGGCGTTGTCATGCGCCAAGGTGTCGGCCATCCTGTACGGCTTCATTGGCCTTATAATTGGTTTCTTCGTCTCCCTGTTCAGCCTGTTCATATCGGCAGTCGGATCAACCTTCTCGGAATCTTCCGGGTCATGGTTCGGGGCATTCATCGGAGTCGGGTCGATTATCTTTTTTCCGATCTTTTATGCCGCGCTGGGTTTTATCGGCGGCTTGATCATGGCCGGCCTGTACAACCTAGTCGCCCGAATGGTCGGCGTAATCGAGCTTGATTTGGAGTAACAAACGACGACTCCTCCGTCCTGATCCGGCGGCGATCGGCCTAGGCTAGGCAAGAGTTAGGGTGGCGCGGGCCGACCACCGAGAATGATCATGATTCGGTATTGTCAGGCCGTTTCCAGCGCCATGGCAAATGACCTAAGGGGCTTCTTCGTCGGTTGGCCGAATCCACCGTCGTCAGAGACGCGGTTGTGGCTGCTGAAAGGCAGCGATCGTGTCATCCTGGCAGTTGAGGACAGCGGCAAAATCGTCGGGCTATATCACCGCCATCACGGATGGCATCCTGAGTGCCTATCTCCCTTTCCTTGAGGTGCTCCCGGAATATCAGGGACATGGAATCGGAATCGAATTGGTGCGGCGGATGCTCACCATCCTCGGCAATCTGTACATGGTCAACGATATCTGCGACCGCGCACTTCAGTCTTTCTATGAGCGCTTTGAAATGAAGGCCCCCGTGGACATAACAATCCGTTGTTTCGACTGACGATCCGGTTCCGGCAGTGGAGAATGACCATCGAAGCGGTGAATGGCAGAGCTCTGTGGAGCTCTGCCTTAGACACAAGGTGTGGCCCTTTTTCCGTGGGGCCGTCCATCCCCGAGTGGGTCAGCTATCCACGCCTGCGTGCATGAATTACCTCGCTTTCTATCGGCATACGGTTCACGGTCCAATTTATTACCGCCCAACCTGATCGTCAAATGAGAAAGCCTTTCCCTGCTTGCACCGACTCCCGCCGGGGCGCGCTTTCGTATGGCCGGTATATGCCGGTACTGCCGTCTCCCCGCAGTCGAGACTCACTCGACGGGCAAGGCTTTGCCAGGTGATTGTCAAATAGCGGCACCTACCGGCTTCCCGAATTCTCGGATCCTAAGGGGATGATAATCATTGGTCGTGCCTATGCAAAATCCAATAATTGCAAGCACTCCAATAACAACATCGGCGACCCATGGGATCCGGGGTCGCCGATTAATTCAGAATCGATGATTATCCTCTGATTGGTAAGGAGATTTTGCCTTGGCTCCTGAGGCGGAATTATTTGCCGGGAGCCGGCGCGGGTCCCTTGGATTTTTCTTTTTTGGGTTTCTTCTTCTCCTTTTTCCCTTTGTCCTTTGATTTACCCATGACAGATCTCCTCAGCTACTAAGATGGTGCATCACGCTCTCGGGCCTCCGCCTAGGGCAGGCGGCCCGGAGCCTTATCGCCGGAAACACCCCGGATATATCACGACCGCCCCGCCTGCTCTGACCGTCGCTTTCCGCGAAAACCGAGGGACAGGGCTTTAGCACTCCATCCAATCACCTTCTGCCAAAAATCATGATCAATTTTTTGGCATAATGCAACAAGATTATTCTAGGAATATCGTTGGGCGAGGTGATGTTGTCGGCGGGCGAGATGCTGATCAAAGTTTGAACTTGATGTTGAACCTTTACCTGCCGACATTTATTATATATGGCTTCTCTGAGCGGAACGGCTCACATCTCAATGCGGAGGCATGCTATGCGTAAAGCCGCTACTTTTGCCGTTGCTTTCTTGGCCTGTTTTCTGCCAGCGGCAAATCACTGCCGGGCGGAGATTAATGCCGGTCTGTCAATCGGCGATGATGAAATCAAGCTGTTCTACCTGGCTATCGGAGAGCAGTACCAGGTACCGGAGAAGGAGGTTGTGATCGTTCGGCAGCAGAACATCCCTGACGAGGAATTGCCGGTAGCCTTCTTCCTGGCTCGGCAGGCAAAGGCGGCACCCGATATTATTGTCCAGTTGCGTCTCAAGGGGAAGAGCTGGATGGAAATCACGGCCGACCTCGGGCTGGAGGCGGGCATATATTATGTCCCTCTGGCACACCCTGTATCCAAGCCGCCATATGGCAAGGCGTACGGTCATTACAAAAACAAGAGGCATGGAGAGTGGAAAACGATTCATTTGGCGGACGCTGATATCGTCAATTTGGTGGATCTACGTTTCATGTCTGTTCGGCACGGATGTTCACCGGATGAGATTGTCCAGATGCGGGAGCGCGGGCAGACCTTCATGCAGATCAATTCCGATATGTTAAAGGGCAAAGGACAGATCAAGGATAAGGATGACGGCCAACCGTCGGACAGAAACGACGGCGACAAAGATAAGGCGGCCGACAAGGACAAGAAAAAGGGCAAAGGAAAGTGATCGGGGACACCCGGGAACTTTTTTTCTGACAGGTTAGGCCATCGTCAAATAGCCGCCCGCCGGGGTGGCCGTTTGATTTTCCTCCCGAAATCGGACAGCCGATCTTCCGGGACAATGGTTTACTTATTCTAGAAAACGGCATGGATGGTAACGGCGATATCTTTTTGCCTGGTTTGGGCGTCATACATGCCGTAGTTGCATACCTCGGCCAAGAGCGGCTCGGTGATTTGAAACACCCCCACCTTTATGCTGATAACCGGTCCCAGCCTTTTCTCTGAATTGCCAGCGATCTCCTCCGCCCGATGCCCGGTGTCTACCGTGGCTCGGAACAGAAGGACCGTCTCTATATTAGACAGCTTGGAGTAGAAGGGCTCCAGATTTTAGCTCTGGAGCACGACCCCTGATCAGCCAGCGCCGGGATAGAGCGCTGGCCCTTCCTCCGCCGCCCGAGCGCTGTAGAAAGATATACTGAAGACCGTGGCCGCGATCAGCAGACTGGCGCCTGGCGGTAATATCTGCGACATCTTCAATGCAGTCCTAGTTAATGATTCCGACCGCTAGGCCAGCCATACGGAATGGGAGGCGCCAAAATCAATCATCTCCAGAAGCCGCCGGCCGACAGTATTTTTGGTTCCCACGACGGGCCGATGTTGTACTATATTTCAGCGGTCAGTCATGCAGAGGAGAGACTATGGACTATCCGATCAATCGTCGGTCGTTTATTAGGACCGCGGCCGCCATGGGAGCCGCCGTCGTCGTCGGTGGGGAAGTGGTCGACGATCTTTTGGCCGAAACAACAGAATTGACGCCGGTCGCAGGCATGGCCGATATCGCGGTCGTAACTGGCACCGATTATTTTACTTCCGCCATAAAGGCTGTCGAACTGGTCGGCGGCATGAGACGATTTGTGAGCAAAGGATCTCGGGTAGCAATCCTTCCCAATGCTGTCTGCAGGTATCCCGGCC
>CAZPEV010000014.1:0-20591 GCA_964585635.1 uncultured Ignavibacteriales bacterium | reverse complement strand
GTCAAACCGGAAATCGTCCTGGCGGTGGTCAAGATGTGTAATGACGCCGGGGCCAGAGAGGTCTGTAGCCTAAAAGAAACGGCCCAGGGGTACTGGCGTCGGGCCGCCGAAGATAAGATGCTCAGCGCGCATTTGGATACCTTGAAATTTTCCTCGCAGAAATTTATTACAGTTCCAATTCCCGGGGCCAAGACGTTGAAGACCGCCGATATCGTCAAGGACCTGTTGGGGTACGACCTGTACATCACGATAGCAATCACCAAGCCCAACGCCGGCCTCGGATTTACAGGCGGCCTGAAAAACCTGATGGGAGCCAGCGCCTACGAGCCGACTAACCGGTATTGCCATTACGGCTCCGGCGCTAAAGGGGGGTACGACGACATAAACCATCTTTCGCAATGTATCGCCGATCTGAATCTGATTCGAAGGCCAGACCTGTGCATCACCGACGCCACCGAATTCATCACAACCAATGGTCCCTTCGGTCCCGGACAGATCGCCTCGCCACACAAGGTGGTCGCCGGAGTCGATACTGTCGCGGTCGATTCGTATTGCAGTGCCTTCCTGGGCTTGATCGGGGCGGAAATCGAAATGATCAGGCAAGCTTATAACCATGGCTTGGGGAAAATGGCCGTCGACACGCTCAAAATATCGGAGGTTACCATTTAGCGGCATGCATAAAACACTATTACCAGTTCTTATGATTGCAGTGACCATTCCCCCCTCCGTCGCAATCGTCGCCGCGGCCCAGGAACGGGCGACCGACCTGCGGCCTTATTTCCCGGAAGCCGGCGAAGTCGGAGCATGGAAGCCATCGGATACGGCCAGCATCTTTGTGGGAGATGACCTCTATCTGCTGATTGATGGTGGCGCTGATGTTTATCACGAATATGGCTTCCGGCAAGTGGCAACGCGGGATTATGCCGACGACCAGGGGCAATCGGTCACGGTGGAATTGTACGAGATGACCGGCCCGCCCGCGGCATACGGCATGTATTCCTTCAAAACCAATGATGAGGGGAGGCCGTTACGAGCCGGTACCGATGCCAGACTTTCAGAATACTATTTGAATTTCTGGAAGGGACGATTCTTGGTGACGATCATTGGCTATGACAGCAGCAAGGCAACGACAGATGGTCTCGAAGCTCTGGCCAAAGCGATTGATGACAAAATTATTGACACGGGAAGCCGTCCGTCGCTGGCCGGATTTGTCAGGCTGGTTGGATATCCAGTACCCAGGATTATTTATCTCAGGGGGAATCTGGCCCTGGGCAATTTCTACAAGTTCGGAGCACATGACGTATTCGGCCTTGCCGAGGGAGTCCTTGGTAGGTTCAATGGTTTCGATCTGCTGCTGGTCAGGTACGGCTCTCCGGAAGAAGGCCGAAGGCGGTGGCGGGAGGTGCTGGAAAAACTTCGACAAAATCCGGATTTTTCGAATAAGGCGGTCGGCGGTACAAAGAATGGTGCCGAGTTCTCGATGACCGATCCCAGAGGACGATTCTATCTATTGAAAGCCATTGGCGATTGTATCGTGATATATATCGGTGTTGACCGGGCAAGGGCCGCTAGCATTCAGAAGGAATTAGGGGACAAACTCGTCCCCGGCCGATGACTGATAATTAATGTAACGTTATTTGTACCGGGAATCTATCACCGATCTATCCGACCTAGAACATGATGTGTCATCAATATCGGGGGAATTGGAGATCGATTTCGGCGGATCAAGCCTTTATTCCATCAGCGAGGTTGTAAGCCATCGGAATCTTGCCCGCCCCAGATGAACCGTGGCAAACGAACTGACAAGGCTGGGATGATAGTTGATCAAGATCGATCGACGGCGATCCAACTCCAGGACGCGAAAGAAAGATTCAGAGAGCAGCACCAGGAAAACATTGGGCAATCAGCACCGCCGATATTCCTCAGGCTCCTGGAAATCCAGCGGCAGCGAATCCCGGCCGCACTCAATCGCTTCACCGAAATCCTTAATACATAATCATTTGGCCGGGCAATTGCGATTAACCGGATTGCGCCGACCTTTTCAGGAATCCTTCTCCCTCACGCCTGACGTCAGCGAGAATCATCCATATTTGACATTCTGCTATCCCCCTGATAAAACCATCCATGGTCCCCTTTTGTTCCCAGGACCTGCAATGGACCCGACCTGATTTCCTGCAGTTAGCATACAAAAACACTCGTCTTGAGTATCTCCGCATATATATTATGACTGACGGGGATCAGGCTTTTCTGACCCTGACGCCAGGAAGTGAGAAGAGATCTATATGAGCAGCGCACTGTGCCCGGAGAGTCGCTTTATCTGTGATGATCATCTGGGTCGGCTGGCGCGGTATCTTCGCGCCGGAGGATTCGACACGGCCTACGAGAAAGATATGAATGACAGCCGGCTGATTCAGGTGGCACTCGATGAGGATCGGCAGATTCTGACTCGCGATCGCCGGATGATCGAACGAATCCTGGTTCGAGACGTCTTCTTGCTCACGACCGATCTTTGGCCGGAGCAGATCTGGCAGGTAATGCAACATTTCGGCCTTAGATACAGTCGCGAGCGTATGTTCACGCGCTGTTTGGAAGACAACGCTCTGACCCTCGCCGTTGCCAAGGAAACGATCAAAGCCAGAATTTTCCCTTATACTTATTCCCACCACGATGACTATCGTTTTTGTCCAGCCTGTCGACGGATATACTGGTCCGGCACCCATGTGACCGCCATGATCGCGCGCCTGCGCCGCCATGGTATCGTCGTCACGCAAGCATAGACCTATCCCGGCCAAGACCATTTTGACAAGATCATCGGACCGGTCATGAGAAGCAGGCTCAATTCGCTGGGAGGGTGGCTTATGGTTTGAATAAGTACTCGATGACAACTTTGTGCTTGTCGTTTTTTCCCACAAGATCAATGACGTGAAGGGCCGCCGGGCGCCCATCGGCTGTGACGATGACGAGGTTCGTTCCGACGCGGATCGAAATCCTCTCCAATGGCGAGCCGATCGGAGCGAGGGTATCCAGCTTTGCCAACGGAATCCCCTCTCCAGCATCATATATCTTCGTGGTTTGATTGACCGGCCCGAGGCGCGAAGGAGAACAGAGAAAATCATCGCCGTTGCGATGGTAGAAATAGAGATCATTGGCCAGATCATCGGTCCGGCAATAACTCTCGTCGCCGAAGCTGAAACCATCCCGTTTGCCCGAAAATGATTCCTCCAGTTCGATCACCCCTTGGGGGTAGCAAATCACCTGAACCTCGTTGGTCGGTCGAGATAAGGTATTGTCGATATTTACCGCGCGGGCATGGATGAAAAAACGAATCGCGTTGGGAATGGAATCCAGCGTATAGGTCTCCCGGTTTGGATTGCCGAGCGTGTCGCCGGGAAAGATTTCACGATTGAAGGGCATGATGGTGTCGGGCAGGTTGGTACCCGGAAATTGGGCCGTTAGAGGAGCCGCCGACAGATAGATATTGAATCCGCGCAGTATCCGTACATCCGGGCATCCCGGGTTCCATGCAATCCGCGCCGTGTGGCTGCCGCGGCCGTCCACCGTAAGATCATGCGGTAGACATGATCTGGTCGTCAACGCCTCCGCCGGCTGTGGAGGTTCACTCGGTTTCGGCGGAGGAGCACAGGCAGAGAGCAGGAGCACGACAATGGCACTCCCCCTTGAGATCGCTGAAATTGCCTCCGCCGACAATCGGCCTCTCCATAGCCATCCGCTCCGGGGCCTCATGTGGGTAATCATAGAACGCTTATATCGAGCGATCCGCCGGACCGGCGTATTTGTGCTGAGCATCCCCCAGTTGGCGCATCGGCTTCTGGGTTGTCATTTCTTCATAGGCGTGGGCCACCAATCCAGGTACCCGGGAAATGATGAAGAACCCCTTTCCCAACCGCCAGTCGAATCCCATATCGGAAATTACCGCCGCGATGGCGCCATCAACGTTGATTGGCAGCTTCTTGCCTCCGATTCGTTCAAATTCCGCTTCCACCGCTTTGGCCAGCTCGGTGTGTCGACCAGAGAAATCAAGCCGGGCGGCGATCTCAAACAGTTTCACTGTCCGGGGGTCGGTTGTGTGCAGCCGATGGCCATATCCCGGCATGCGTTTATGAGATGCCTGCAGATCGGCCACCAGCGCCGTCGCCACTTGTGACGGGCCTCCCGCTCTTCCGGCCCATTCCTGCAGGATTCTCGCCGATTGCTCAATGGCCCCACCATGGCTATCGCCGATGACCAGGACCCCGCCGGCCACGGCGGCATTGAGCGGGTTTCCCCCGGAGATGATCGTGCGCGTCCCCAGAACCGATGGCGGTGATGCTCCGTGATCGATGGAGGAAACCAGGATTGCCTCTATCATACGCGCCTGCTTGGCATCGGGCAGCTCGCCTCGCAGGATAAGATAGATCGCCTGTGCAAATGACAGCTTGTCCATAAGCTCGGCAATATCGTACCCTCGGACGCGGATTCGGCCCGGTCCGATGTCGGTTATCCTCGTCTGCCATTTCTCTTCACTCATTGGACCGAAATCCTCACATCTTTGATAGTGTCGTTGTCCATCGTCCCCGCCGGATCGATGGCATTAGCACGGGCAAAACTGATCCATTGCTTTTCAAAATCATCGATTGGCAATTGAAAAATCGTTTCAATGGATCGCTGCCAGTCAACCGATGATTTCCAGACCATTAACAATCGTTCCAGACCGTAAGTGTACATGATGAAACCGCATAAAGAGGCTGACTCCGCCCGCCTGGCAGAAAACGAGATCGAATCAAACCGGGCATTATCTCCCAGCACGGCCAAGCCGACGAACTTGCCGGAATTGACCAGGCGGTTGGCCTTGTCGTGGTAGTTAATGCCGGAGAAATCAAGCAAATGGGGAACGCCTTCATTCATGACTTGAAACTTGCCCGGCTCGATCCCTTTCTTGGCCAGGAGAAACTTGGTCAATTCGTACCCGTAAGGATAGAGGCCATCCAAATGGATGCGGGAATAGGTGAAGAACGGCAGATCATGACCGGTCATGTCCTTATTCTTCGGACCGGGAGCGTACACATAGAGATCAATATGCTGCTCCGGCACCGGCATTTCCAGGATGGCGCTGATTTCGGTTAGAAATCGGTCATACCCTCGGGTCAATGCCTCCAGTTGCGATGCCCAGACCGATTTTGGATCACAATAGGTGGTAAAATGGCCAGATGAATACGTTGACCAATCGCGGTAATTAACTGGGTCAATCTTCGGCTGATCCTTGTCGCACGACAGTGCCATAGTGAGCAAAGCGGCCATAATTACGGCATGAAGCAGTCGTCTCATTTTTATTCCTCCATGATCGCGGCCAGGGGCAGAGCGCCAAGCCTGCCCATAATCTTTCAATTTACGCCGTCTTGAGGATTTCGTCAATCGAAAGGGCGGCCATGGGTCTTGCTGCCAGTCATTTTGCACAAGAGCCGGCTGAGGGGTCAGCCGGCTCTTTGTCATCGCAAAAACCATCCGAAAGGGTGGTTTTGCGAGGAGGGGGGTCATGCGATGCGTCTGTATGTAAGCGCTTTGGTGGGGCAGAACTGTGCACAGGCGGGACTTCCGCCGCACAGGTCGCACTTAACCACCTCATCGTGGACATCATCGATCAGGGCGCATCCAAAAGGACAGGCCGCCACACAGGCCCGGCAGTTGACGCAACGCTGTTTATCGAGTTCGATCGCTCCGGTGGTCGGGTTGCGCTTTAGGGCATCGAACAAGCAGGATTTGACACAGGCGGCATCATCACATTGGAGACAGGTGACGGGAACGAATCTGTCGGGACGATAGGCGATCGGGTATATACGGCTGCGTCCCGGCTTTTGATTCTGCGTATGGGTGAAGGCACAGGCCAGTTCACAGGTACGGCAACCGGTGCATAAGGCTGGATTGACTACATAGCGATAGGTCACAGCGCCACCTCCTTGGCCAGATCGACCAACCCGCCCATTTTACGTGACAATTCCACCCGCTTGCAGTCGTCGCAGGTTTCGAAGTACTCGCGAGGGACGGCCCGCTTGGCCGCCAGGTAATCGGCAAAATCGCGGGTCAGAATTTGCTTTCCGCAAGCGGTACAGGAAACAAGTTCGAAGACCTTGTTCCAGATCGTACGGGTGCCGTTCTGGTCGTGCCATGCAATGACATCGGTGGGGCAGATGAAGGCGCAACTGAGACAGCCGATGCAATCGGGCGGCTTATCGCCAAAGGGCGCCGAAATCACCTTCCGGTGGCCTCGCTGAACGGCGGAGATGGCCGATTTGCCAAGCATCTCGCAGATGCGGGTGCAGGCGTAGCACATAATGCAGTCGTCGCCTTCGGGGATAACCTCATAGCTGGTTTTTGTCAGGCCATATTCCTCGGCCATTTTCTGAATGACGTCGGAATTGGGGCAGCGCGCCAGATAGAGGTCCAGAATCGTCCTTCGGATTTCCAGAATCTGCGGCGTGTGAGTGCTGACGATCAACCCTTCCTCAACCGGATAAAGGCAGGACGTAACCTGGCGTTTCCAGCCATTCCAGTCCGGGCGAGTTATCTCCACCATACAAAGACGGCAGGCGCCGCATGGTTCCACCGCGGCATGATCGCACAGGGCGGGAACTTCAATCCCCTGCCGACGGATCGCCGGCAGCAGCATCTCCCCTTCGGCCGCCTTGACCACTTTCCCGTTTATCGTTAGATGCACCATATTCTTCTCTCACTCATTTGATGTCGATAGCGTCAAACTTACAGACGGCATAACACGATCCGCACCGACTGCATATAGCCTGATCGATGACATGCTTTTTCTTCTTCTCTCCGGTGATGGCGATGACGGGACAGACGCTGATGCACGCCATACAACCGGTGCATTCATCATTGATGGTATAGGTAATCAGCTTGCGACAGACGCCGCCGGGACATTTCTTGTCCCGGATATGGGCCAAGTACTCATCGCGGAAATACGTCAGGGTGCTCAGAAAGGGATTTGGCCCCGATTGCCCCAGGCCACACAGCGAGCCGATTTGAATGACCTTGGCTAGTTGTTCCATCTGCGCCAGGTCAGCCTCGGTTCCCAGGCCATCGCAGATCTTGGCGCAGTACTGCAGGAGCTGATACAGACCTTCCCGGCAGGGCACGCATTTGCCGCACGACTCGGAAACGAGAAACGACAGAAAATACCGAGATACTTCCACCATGCAGGTGCGGTCGTCCATGATGACCATGCCGCCGGAGCCCATCATCGATCCCGCTTCGGTCAGGGTATCGAAATCAACCGGCAGATCGATTTTATCTTTCGGCAGGCACCCGCCGGACGGACCGCCGGTCTGCACCGCCTTGAACTTCCGTCCGTCGGGAATGCCGCCGCCGATGTCAAAGATGATTTCGCGGAGGGTGATTCCCATCGGCACCTCAACCAAGCCGGTATTGGTGATCCTGCCGGCCAAGGAAAACACCTTGGTCCCCGTGCTTGTCTTGGTCCCGATAGCGGCAAACCAATCGGCTCCCTGCTCGATAATGACCGGGATGGTGGCAAACGTTTCCACATTGTTCAGGACGGTTGGCTTGTCGTGCAGTCCCTTAATCACCGATCTGACATATTTGGCCCGCGGCTCGCCCACCTCGCCGGCGACCGATTTCATCAGGGCCGAGGATTCGCCGCAGACAAAGGCGCCCCCACCGCGGCTGATCTTGATGTCAAAATTCAGACCGCGGCCGAGAATGTTCTCGCCCAGAAGCCCATGTTCGCGGGCCTGATCGATCGCTTTCTGGAGGGTAACGACGGCCAACGGATATTCTTCCCGGACATAGATGTATCCCTGGGGCGAGCCGACCGCATACGCACAGATAATCATCCCTTCCAAAACCGAATGGGGATCACTTCCCATGGTCGTCCGGTCGGAAAAGGCGCCCGGGTCGCCCTCGTCGCCGTTGCAGATAACATAGCGGACGTCCGCCTCGGCTTGGGCGCAGGTGGCCCATTTACGACCGGTGGGGAAGCCAGCGCCGCCGCGCCCGCGAAGACGGGATTTGGTGATTTCATCAATCACCTGCGACGGGGTCATCGATGCCAGGACCTTTGCCAGGGCGCCGTAGCCACCGACGGCGACGTAATCGGCCATCTTGTGCGGGTCGATAGCACCGCAATTGCGGAGCGATATCCGCTGCTGGCGGGCATAGAATGGAATCGTATGGTAATCGACCTTCTTCTCTTTGGTCCCGGCGTCCACATACACCAGCCGATCGATCACCTCCCTGGCCGCCAAGGTCTTGTCCACGATTTTAACGACGTCGGCCTTGCCTACTTTGGTATAGAATGTTCCATCGGGTTCGATAATGACCAGCGGGCCCAGCGAACAAAAGCCGTGACATCCGGTTTTGGTGACTGATTCCACGGTCACATCCGGCAGTTTCCGCTCGGCGACGAGCTTCTGGAACTCGTAGAAAACCTCTTCCGCCCCATTGGCCAAGCAGGCCTCGCCCAGGCAGACGAACACCTTGCGCTGGGGCGCCGAAAACGACCGGCGGCATTCCTCCCGCCATCGGGAAAGCTCATCTATGGAATCGATACGCATGTCAGTCCTTCTTCGCCAATTTGACCGCTTTGTCGCAGCGAACATTGCCGTGAATCTTGTCGTTGACAACTACGACCGGCGCCATGGCGCAGACGCCGAGGCAATTGACGACCTCCAGCGTGAATTTCATATCGACCGTGGTTTGGCCCGGCTTGATTCCCAGCCCCGATTCCAGCTGCTCTTGCACCAGGTCGGCTCCTTTGATATGACAGGCAGTCCCCTGGCAGATGCGAACCACCCTCTCGCCGCGCGGCGTCAAGCTAAAGGCATTGTAGAAGGTGGAGACGCTGAACACCTTGCTCAGCGGAACGTCCAACGCTTTGGCGGTCGCGGTTAATGCCTCGCAGGGCAAATAATGGAATTCCCGCTGGATATCCTGCAGGACGGCGATCAGCGATCCGGAATTGCGGGGAGCGCGATCGATTATTTCCTGTATTTTGGTCAGGTCATGCATCATGAGGCTGCCTCATTGCAAACACTTTGTCAGTCAGCTTGCGACCCTCGTCAAAGGCTTTGTGGTTAATTTGCAGCAGATCTTTCTTATCCACCCCGAGCTTGGCGTCAAGCATATGATAAAGCGTTTCGAAGGATACGGCTTCGGTGGCCGCGACAAACGCCGCCAGCATCACCATGTTGGTGACCTTGGGGCTGCCGACCCGCATGGCAATGTCATTGGCCGGCACCAGGACTTCGGTGATGTCGCTCCGACCGGAGGTGACGTCAATAAGGGAGCTATTTATGAGTAGGAGTCCCCCCGGACGAATCAGCGCGCCGAATTTATCCAGCGAGGGACGATTGAAGACGCAGGCTGAGATGGGGTTATTGATAATCGGTGAGCCGATCCGCACGTCGGAGATCACGACGGTGCAGTTGGCCGTTCCACCCCGCATCTCCGGGCCATACGACGGAATCCAGATAACCTGCTTGCCCTCCTCCATGCCGGCATAGGCTAATAGTTGCCCGGCCGTCATCACCCCTTGGCCGCCGAAGCCGGCAAAGACTACTTCCAGTTGGCCCGCCATCGTTACGCCTCCCCTTGATCGGGATCTTTGTATATTCCCAATGGATAGTACGGCTGCATGGCATCGCCCACCCATTTGGTCGCGGCTGCCGGTGTCATTCCCCAGTTAGTCGGGCAGGTCGATAGCACTTCCACGAGCGAAAAGCAGCGCCCCTCCACCTGCATTTGAAATGCACGTCTGATGATCTTCTTGGCGTTGACGATGTGCATCGGGGTATGCACCGAAACCCGGGCGATAAAAGCCGGGGTCCGCAGGTTCGATAAAAGCTCGGCCATACGGATGGGATATCCCGCCAGGGAGACGTCCCGACCCTTGGGGCTGGTTGTGGTTTTCTGCATGGGCAGCGTGGTCGGCGCCATCTGGCCGCCGGTCATGCCATATATGGCGTTGTTGACAAAGATCGTGGTAAATTTCTCACCCCGGTTGGCGGCGTGAACGATTTCACCCATTCCAATCGAGGCCAGATCGCCGTCACCCTGATAAGTAAAGACGATCATGTCCGGCCTGACCCGTTTGAAGCCGGTCGCCAGCGCCGGCGCCCGCCCGTGCGGCGCCTCAAGAAAGTCAACCGCGTAATAGTTGTACGCCAAGACCGAACATCCGACCGGCGCCACGCCGACCGTTCGCTCCTTCACGCCGAGTTCGTTTATCACCTCGGCCACCAAGCGATGGATCACACCATGGGTACATCCCGGGCAGTAATGGGTAACCCGATCGCTCAAGGCCGTGGGACGATTGAAAATGATCGTATCATCTATCGCCATATTGACCTCATTGTCTGCGCGTATCATTTTCCGACAGCAAGCATCTGACGGATCTTGTCTTTGACCTCGTTTGGGGTTGGAACAATGCCGCCGGTCCGGCCATAGAAATCGATTGGCTTCTTGCCCTTCACGCACCGCTCGATATCCTCGATCATCTGCCCCATGCTCATTTCGATCGTCAAGACGGCTTGGACATTTTCTTTGGCCGCTTCCTGATAAATCTCATTTTCGGCAAAAGGGAATAGGGTAATGGGGCGAAACAATCCAACGCTGATGCCTTCCTGGTCGAGTTCATCGATCGCGGTTTGGCATATCCGGGCCATAGTTCCATAGGCGGTTATCAGGATGCGATTCTTCGGAGAGACTTTGTATAGTTCGTACCTGACCTCTTTGGCCCTGATGATCTCATATGTCGCCGCCAATTCAACGCTGTTCTTTTCAAGTAGGGCGGGGTCCAGAAAGAGCGATTTGATGACCCGGGGATTGCGCCCCTTGGCGCCGGTCAGATTCCAGCCTTTTCCCCGGGCCAAAGCGGGATCGCGATATTTCTCCGGGAATTCCACCGATTCCATCATTTGTCCGATCATCCCGTCGCCGATAACCATGACCGGCGTACGGTAGGTGTCGGCCAAATCGAAGGCCAGAATCATCAAATCGACAGCTTCCTGAACCGATGAGGGGGCCAGAACAATCAGGCGATAATCGCCGTGACCGCCCGCTTTGACCGCTTGAAAATAATCAGATTGGGCCGGCAGGATGCCACCCAGGCCGGGTCCTCCCCGCATGATGTTAACGATCACGACCGGAAGATGGTCGCCGGCCATGTACGAAATCGCCTCCATCATCAGGCTGACACCGGGACTGGATGAGGTGGTAAACACGCGCTTGCCGGACGCCGAGGCCCCCAGCAGCATATTCCCAACCGCCACCTCTGATTCGGCCTGCACAAAGACCCCGCCGACTTCCGGCAGACGCCAGGCCAAATACTCTGCGACTTCGCTCTGGGGAGTGATCGGATAGGCGAAATAATTGATGGCGCCGGCGGCGATGGCCGCTTCCCCAATCGCTTCATTACCTTTCATCAGTTTCTTAGCCATCACATATCTCCCCGTCAGTACTCAAACAGCGCGAATTGGGTTCCATGAGTGTGGACCGTAATCGCCACGTCGGGACAGACGATGGCGCAGATGCGGCACCCGATACATTTGGTCGGCTCATGAAGCTGGGCGAAGAAATATCCCTTGAGATTGATCTCTTTGGACATCGCCAATATTTGCATCGGACAGGCCTTTACGCAGAGCTCACAGCCTTTGCAAAAGCCTTTATCGATTCTGACACCTGGCATGCGAAAGTCCTCTATATAACCGGCTATAATGTCGCCGGACCTTCTTTTCGTTCCCATGGTTTCAGCATGGAGCGCGTCAGGGGAAGCACCGGGCAATCGAACAGCGACGTGTCCATACCATTCAGTACATTCTGCTTGGCGCTGAGGAAAACCAGCGGCAGCCCGCTGTCCCGGCTGACCGCCTGCGCCAGTCGGTACCCCTCCCACACAATCTCCGGCGTGGTCTCATCGATCATGTGGCTATTGGTAACCAGGCCGGTGAATGCGATTTTAGCCGTACTCTCGATGCGGGCCATCGTCTTAAGGCAGCCAGCCAAATCGGCCGTTAGTGGCCGGCGGCTGTTGAGCACCATCAGCATTTCGAATTGGCCGACCGCGAAAGTTTCGGCCAACGATCCCAAAGCCCGAGCCCCTTGGGCATCGCCCCCGACATCGAGAATGAGCCTCCCGTTACCGGCCTCGATCGCCCCCTTCACCTCCGGCATCAGGATGGGCAGGTCGGCATAGAAACTTCCGCCACGCGGGGCGATCACCTTGATCCCGATTTGCTCCATCTCGACCAGGGCTTCCCGCGTTCGGAAATAGGGATTGACCAGATCAAGATCGGCGATGGTCACGAGCGATTTGTCAATAAGGGCCAGAAACTTTGCAAGATTTACCGATACTTCGGTCTTGCCGCTGCCAAATCCCCCGACCATAATCACAACCCGCTTGTCGATTTTAGGATAGCGAATATCGGCGGGGCTTCGCATCGGCCTATGACCCGTCCATGTCAACGTTGGCGCCATGATATCAATAACACAGTGCCGCGCCACGGTCGGCAATGCGCCATGACACGTGGAGCGGGGTTCTTTACTCTCATCAAATATCCGACAAAAGAGGATCGAAGTCAAGGCACAATTGTGAAATAAATCACTAATCGCGGGAATGCGGAGATCCTGATTTGATCTCCGTAGACGGGAATGACGACAAATCATGGTTTGATTAGTAACATATTACACCACATCATAATACACCAATAATAAGAAGTCTCACCTCAAGGATAATATACAGATATCGATATTCCTCGCGCTGGATGCAGTTGTCCATTTTGTACGCAATCGATAAGGGCTTGACAGAGGAGTGTCCCCCCGCTCCCGGTACTTTACATTGACAAAACCTGTTATGGATGGTTATTCTGACAAACGGCTGCCGGCAGCCGCCATTCGGGGCGGCAGGATAGGATCGTAAGGCGTGAACGGGCCAATCAATATCTGGGGACGTATGGTCTGGTTGATCGTTGTGGCAGTGGTAGTGATCTACTTGGGGATGCTGACCGTCGTCTACATCGCCCAGCCGCGGATGCTCTATTTTCCGACCCGCGCGATCCATACGACGCCAACCCAAATCGGCCTGGCCTACGAAGAGGTCGATTTCGGGGCAGTCGACGGTATTAGGCTGCATGGCTGGTTTGTCCCATCCGATTCGGCGCGGGCAACGCTCCTCTTTTGCCACGGCAACGCCGGGAATATCTCTGATCGGTTGGCCTCGATTGAGCAGTTCCATCGCCTTCGCCTGGACGTCTTCGCCTTCGATTATCGCGGATACGGGAGGAGCGAGGGTACTCCGAATGAGGCGGGAACATACCGTGACGTCGAGGCGGCCTGGGAGTATCTCACCGAGCGGAAGCGGATCCCGGCCGACCGGATAATCGTTTTCGGGCGTTCGCTGGGCGGGGCGCTGGCGATATGGCTGGCGGCGCATCATCGCGTGGGGGGACTCATCGTGGAGTCATCCTTCACCTCGATTCCGGACATTGCCGCCAAACATTATCCCTTCCTGCCGGTTCGATGGCTGTCCCGATTTAGGTATGACTCGAGATCGAGGATTGGGCAGGTGACCGCGCCGGTGTTGATTATCCATAGCCCCGATGATGACCTGGTGCCGTTCAGCCACGGCGAGGAGCTCTTCGCAGCGGCGAACGAACCGAAGGAGTTCTTGCGTTTGTCGGGATCGCACAACGAAGGGTTCCTGATCAATTCCGATTCCTACGATAAAGCGCTCACCGAGTTTATCGCCAAGCATGTCAAATAGTGCCTGTGCCCGGACGATGTGTGGGCGCATGCAATCACAGTCCCGAAGGTCCATACACCGCGGCCTCCATCCTACCGTAATGGCCGGGGTTGAACGTATGCATCACCCGGTCGTACCATGACGACGGGAATTTTCCGACTTCGCGGACCGGGCCATAATGATTCTGGACGGAATCAAGATAGGCCTGCAGATCCCCGGCGTTCTGGGGATAGAGGAGGAAGAGGTCGAACGCTCCCGGACCGCGTTCCTCCGGGCGGACACGGCTCAAATCATCCCAGGAACGGACATATTTTCGCTTCAGCGGCTCCAGGCCGGCATAGTCAATCGGCATCCACCGCTTGAGGTCGGGCTGGACGACCATCACGCGCGGGCGAGGATTCATCCGGCTGATCCAAACGAGCGGTTCAATCATCCCCTTGTGTCCATAGGCTCCGGTAAAGAAAGCAAGCAGGACGAGATTCACGGCCAGCGTCCACCACGACAGATATCTCCATATCGTCTGATTATAGACGACATAGCCCCGTCGCCGAAATTGGCTCCAGACCGCCAGCACCGCTATCAAGATAAGAGCCGGGAAGATCGGCACCATGAACCGCTCCTGCTGATTGGCGTGCAGCATATGGATGACGATGAAGAAAAGGGTGCTGATCACGAGCAGGCGATGGTTTTTCCAGAAGGATGATGCGGCCGCCAAATATACAAGCAGAAGCGAGAACGGCGGGATGAATGCCAAAAGGATCACCAGAGGAGACAGAAGCGGCACCGTGCCGTACCGTGGACCAAGGCGGGTATTGATGGCCAAGTTGTTGATCGTGGTAGCGGCGAATTTGCCGACCAGGAGAGCATCGACGATTCCCGATAGGACGAGCATCGACCCGACGGCGATAGTGAACTGCAGGGCAGGACGAAGCGACCGCGACTGCCCCCAGAGCAGGAGGGGGATGGGCAGGATAGCAAAGGCGATTTGGAAGCGGATCATCCAGGCCAGCCCGGCGATAAGGCCGGCGGCATATAGCCATCCCGCATGTTTATCATCCCGGAAACGATAAAGGAAGTAAAGGGTGACGATCCAGATGTTGCCGCCGACCATCTCGATCAGGTTGCGTACGCCGAGAAACGGCATTGCGAAATGCAGGCCGGCCGCAAGCCCGCCGATGATCGCCCAGTCGTTTTGTCCGGTGACCCGCTGCGTGACACGGAAGATTGCCCAGACCGGCAAAAGAGATATCAGCGCGTGGATGAGGCGGATGCCGTACATCATGGTGTTGAGCGATGATATCCCCATCACGTGATAGGCTTTCATGATGGCATAGAGAAAAAGGGTATAGAGCGGGAAGCGGCCGACGGTGACGCCGGACTGGTCTTTCCATCGCAGGAGGCCATCACTGCCCCAGAGGCCGTTGCGGAGCCAGTCATAGGCGACTTCGATGGTGTCAAAATGGTCGTCGGAGTGGATGAATCCCCTGGAGTAGATGACCGCCACGAGCCGCACCGCCAGCGCGACGGCCAGCACAAAAGCCAGGGGATGCCGCTGGATCAGCCTCCATGCCTGTTGCACGACATTCCGCATGTTGCTGTCAAGCTGGCAAGGCCGATGGTGTATGTCAAGGAAAAATCGGCGGCGGGCGGGCGGTGACGGATATACCCCCATAAAAAAAGGCCGGTCTCGAAACGGTCCGGTCACGCATTAACGAGGAACTTTACAGTGACCCCGGATGCTAGCCGTCGAGCCGACCCTATTTATTATATCGACGGAGGGGTGGAAAAGGTTGAATATATTTTCGCTGAAGGGAGAGATATTTTCATTGGCAGGCCGGGGAGGGCTCGAACCTCCATTATCGGATCCAAAGTCCGACGTCCTTCCATTGGACGACCGGCCTGTATTGTGCTTCAGGTCATACGCGGCGGGCCGGCCTTTGGTTGAGACACGGCCGGCCGCCTTCATATGGTATCGGTAGAATTGTATCGCCGTGCAAGAAAACCGCCTCCGGTTGCACAGAACGAAAAATAGATAACGATTTGTCATTGGCCGCCTCCGAATTTGGTGAGAAATTTCGTTGGACAAGCATGGCTGGGTTGGGGCGGAGTGAATCACCCTCACCCCAAACCCCTCTCCCCCAGGGAAAGGGGCGGCTTGAGGAGTAACGGGATCTTTTGCTCGAAACTAACCCAATTTTTGGGTGCGCGCAAAAATGATGGTTCGAGCGCCATTCATATGTTGCACAATCGGATATGGCCGTCGATGACGACGGAAATTGGGTTCGTTTTGTCATTTTCCGGGGGCCCCATGTTTTGGTACATGGTCTTCCATCTCTCTCCCCTGCCCCCCCGGCGGGGGGTATGCGCTTGGGCATACGGTACCTGGACATAGGTCTTCCTCCTCGGGGGTTACCCCCAATAATGCCGGCGGAGTTGCGTTCAACATCGATGTTGTAGTGAAATAGGCCTAAGCATTGGGCGCGGCGGGGAGATTAAGCATTGGCGCTTAACGGCATGCGCGATGCACAAAATTCTGCGGTCAGGAAGCCCGCCACCGGCGGGCTGACCGCGCCAAGAATCCATGACTGGGGAAGGACATTTATCCCATCGGCCCTAAAATGCGTAGCCAAGCGTGATGACTACGCTCCGGTTCTTTATGGCCAGCTTCCTGTTGGGCGGGATAGGATGACCTTTATCATCATAGATATCGATGAACCCTGCCATGTACCTGCCATCCATCACGAATTTCCGTTTGCCATACGGCATATGAAGTCCCCCGCCGATGACCAAGCTGCCATCCATTTTCAGGGTGATACTCATTAGGTCAGCATCAAGATTCCCGAATTCGTATTCCGAACTCAGGAGAAATCCGACGGCCGGCCCAATGGTCAGGAAAGGTTGAGCCGGACCGTGGGTTACGGCCATCAGCTTAAGAAGAACTGGAAACTCCAGGTAGGTCAAGCGAACGGCGCCATTATCATCGGTCGCCGATCGTGCCCCCTTCACCGTGTAGCATACTTCCGGCTGAATATATATATTCCTCACAAAGGGAATCATGGCAAATCCGCCGAGGGAAGCGCCCAGTCTCGCCTTCATATCCGAGTAAAGAACATCTTTGACGTCACCCACGACTTTTGATGAGGCCAACCCTATTTTGATCCCGTATTCGGTGTTTGATTTCGCCTCCGCCGGACGGGTCAATACCGCGACCATCATCAAAGAGACGATTGCCGCAATAGCCGTTGATTTCATGCTTACTCCTCTCTTTGGCGACGATTAATCACCATATGAATGTGACGACGACATGATGGATCAATCTATGGTGCGCAAATCGACCTGACAGGGCTTTGCCCGTTCAAAGCCTGCCAGGCTGGTATCAAAATATATGAGGCAGGCAACAAAGTCAATGTAAATTGCAGATATTATTCAGAACGGGGTCGAAATAGAATTGTCGGGTTTCTCGTGCCGTCCTGCAGGCGCGACTCGGAACACCATCCTACGGGAGGGCGGTCAGGAAGGGGTTCCCGACCGTGCGGAACGTTTCGCAGAACGTATCACCTTGGGAGAAGTGCGGGGTTTGATCTGATTCCGGTCAAGAGATGCTTCGCTTCGCTCAGCATGACAGACGGTGATAGGTCAGGCGCCCCGGCCGATTTGGACCCGCCGCGGCGGGCCGGGCACAAGGAAATTGGCCGGGAAATCCGGCCCCTACGCAGGGATCAGAGATCACACCCCGAGTTTTTTCAGGGTCTCGGGGATGTCCAGGAAAACCTGGCAGGGATGCGCGCCGGCCGAGGCCAAGATATCCAGCTTCTCGCGCGCCGTGCCCATCTTCCCTTCCACGATGGCGCCGGCGTGACCCATCCGCTTGCCGGGAGGCGCAAACATCCCGCCGATCATCACCAGCACCGGCTTTTTCATGCCCCGGATGGTATCGACCGCCATCTCCTCGTACACGCCGCCAATCTCGCCGGTCATGACCACTGCCTTGGTGGCGGGATCGCACTCGAACTCCCACAAAATCTCGGAGAAGGTGCTCCCCAGGACAGGGTCACCTCCCAGCCCGACGCAGGTCGATTCGCCGAACCCGGTGCGGGTAAGGGTGTCGGCGACATAGTAGATAATCGAGCCGGAGCGGGACACGATCCCGACCCGGCCGGGGGTGAAGGCGACATCCGGGATGATCCCAAGGTTGGCCTCGCCCGGCGTGATAATTCCGGGGGTGTTTCCGCCGATCACCGTGACGGCGTTCTTCTGCGCTTCTTTACGGATGGCGAGCATGTCGAAGATAGGGATATGCTCGGGGACGACCACGACGAACTTGACCCCGGCGCGGATAGATTCGATGGCCGCTTCCTTGACAAACTGGGCGGGAAGGAAGATCACGGAGGTATCGGCGCCGGTGTAATCGACGCATTCGAGGCAAGTGTCAAAGACCGGGCGGTCGTGAACCTTTTGACCCCCTTTGCCGGGGGTGACGCCGCCGACGATGTTGGTACCGTAGGTAATCATCCGGTCGGCATGATAGGCGCCGGCGGCACCGGTGATGCCCTGCACCATCACCTTGGATTTCTTGTTTACCAATATGGCCATCAGCGCACCTCCCCCGCCGAAGCGCCGGCAGCTAGTTCCACGGCGCGTCGGGCGATCTGCTCGATCGGCGTTTCGATTCCATGGGCTTCGATTTGGCGGAACAGGTCCGGATTCCCCCGCCGCGCGTCGTCAAAGAGGCGGACTCCCTCCTGCCACATATTGCCGGTCATCCGCATCACCATCGGCTTGGACAGGCCATGTTCCTGGAGGAACTTGATGACCCCTTTGGCGAAATCATCGCACCGGGAAATCCCGCCGAAGCGGGCGCCGAAGATGGCCTTGACGTTGGGATTTTCGTCGAGGAGCACCAGCATTTGCGCGATCCGTTCCGGGGTCGGCCCGCCGCCGCTGTCCATGAAATTGGCCGGGCGGCCGCCGAAGTAATGGATGAAATCGTTGCCCATGATGCCAAACCCGGCGCCTCCGGGAAACATGCCGATGTTGCCGTCCAGGTCAAGATATGGTATGCCCCAAGCGGTCGCCTGCTTTTCGCGCGGCGTCAGTTCCCCTTCTTCATGGCGCTGATCGATGCCCATCTCTTTCAGGTCGGGATGGCGGAACAGGGCGTCATCATCGAGCGAGACGCGGGCGTCGGCGGCGATCAGGCGGCCATCGGACAAGACTGCCAGCGGGTTGATCTCGGCCAGCTTGGCGTCGTAGGCTTTGAAGAGCTTGTAGAGTGACATGATGATGCCCTGTGCGGCTTTGACCTGATCTCTGCTGAAGCCGATCAGCTTGGCCAGATAGAGGGCATCGAAGCTATACAGCGGCTCGTCGATTTCCAGCGCCAGCTTGATGATCTTGCTGGGATCTTGCGCGGCGGTATCCTCGATATCAACCCCGCCGGCCGAAGACCCGATGATCACCAACCGATAATTGACCCGGTCGAGGGTGACGCCCAGATAGAATTCGGAGACGATGTCCAGCTTCGGCTCGACCAGAATCCGTTCCACCGGATAGGAATTGATGGTCATCCCAATAAGCCGTTCGGCGACGGCGCGGGCCTGATCGGGCGTTTCGGCGGTCTTGATCCCTCCTGCCTTGCCTCGGCCGCCGGTCAACACCTGCGCTTTAAGCACGACCGGCCGTTCCATGCCGGCGACGACTGCGCGAACCTCATCAGGGGTGTCGGCCAGCGCCCCCTCGGGCACCGGAATGGCGAATGACCGGAAGAGCCTTTTCCCTTCGTGTTCATAAAGTCTCATAGAGCGATACCCTCATCGATTGGGGCCTATCCGAGGGCCGAATGACAAGCAACGAAGTTCTTCGGCCTCATGCTCGGGAATGCGGACCTAGGAGCGACTGGCGCTTTCCCCGGCCCGGCGTCAATCTACGACTACGCCAAGGCTTGTCAAGTTTGATCTGACGCCGTCTCTTGAGGTTTTGCGTTCGGAAAAAGAAGCGGCCCAAGGGAGGGTTGGGATCCTTGGGCCGCGGGGAGGGTTAGGTTGGTTGCGTTGCGTACAGGTCGCTTGTCATTTTTGCGTTATCGTTATCCCCCATCGCTCGGGATCATCCGGCGGTGCAGCGTTGAACTCAGCATAGGAATGGGAATCATCGGTCACGAAATGGGCAATATAGGTTCCCTTCTCAAGCGCCAAGGTCTCGATCGCGAGCCGGTTTTTGGAGGCACCGCCGGCCGGTTCGGTATCTTCATATCTCATCGTCCAGATTTTCCGCCCCGTGGATTTGTTTTCGATCCAGCCGTAGTCAAACATATCGTGAGACTTGCCTTCACCCAAAGCGACGATTCGTACCGTGGTCGGTTTGGTTATGGTAAATTCCCGCTCGACGTCTTCGTCATCCCCAAGGCCGGTCATATTAATCAGGACATTACCACCCGGCTGCACGGCGTCGAGCAGGGTAAAGTCATTCGATGACGGCTCCGCCCCCACGCCATACAGAGATATGCCCCAGTCAGCATAATCGAACGGTCGGGCGGCGTTCCAGTCGCCATAGGCATGGGAATCATCGGTGCGATAATAGACGGTATAGGTGCCGGCCGGCAGTTGGATGATGCCGTCGAAGCGGCAGTTCTTGGCGGCTCCGCCTGCGAATGCGGTGTTATCGCCGTCCATCTCCCAGACCTTTTCCATGTTGTCGGCATCGACGATCCAGCCGTAGTCGACCAGGTCATCCCCACTGTAGGACCGTTCCCCCAGCGCCAGGATGCGCAGCTTGGCGGCCTTCTTCAGCTTAAAGGCCTGTTTCTCGAAGGCGTTATCGCGAACGC
>CAZPEV010000013.1:17280-32688 GCA_964585635.1 uncultured Ignavibacteriales bacterium | reverse complement strand
GGCTGCCATTCCTTTCTTGCCCCCAAAACTGTCCGGGAAGAGGATAGCTTTTACAGCTTATGTCGATGGGGATTCCGGACCCTGCATAATGGCTTTCATGCCCGGCAGATGTGGACATCTGCTGGGCACGAAACTTTTCTATTGAAGAGGCAGGCTACCCGCCAAGGACCCGGACGAATGTCAGGGTCGACCCGTCGCTTATTTCGTGGATTTCTTCATTTTCGCATCCTTGGTTCCCAAGAAAAAGATCCACGCGTCATTATTCCCAGTCAAAATCATCTCTGGTTTTATGACCCTCGATTTCGCGGCTATGACCTCAACGCCGACGGTATCGCCATTCGGAATCACCGCAAGCCATTTATAGCTTCTGAGGCTATCTTGACGAACTTCAATGATCGCAGGCATGAAAAGAGTGCTGTCAATTCCGTACTCAAAAAGGTAATCTTGGTACATCTCATAAGCCGCTTTGAACATCTCAGCTTCTGTATTGTTGCCCTTTCGGGGACCACATCCAGCAAGTAGAGCGCTCATAATTCCGAAAACGAAAATTGTTCTCATGACGCCTGCTCCTTTCTCTGTGCGCTACAGATGTCCTGAGGTCGTCTCCTAGAGGCACGCCACCCGCCCGTCCGCTTACCGCGACCGGGATTCCGAAACCGATTTACTGACTATTCCGTAAGGCTCCGTCTTTTCGCATCCTCGGTGTGCAGAAAGGGAAACCACGCATCCCAAGTCCCAAACATAATCAGTTCTGGTTTTATTGCCCTTGATTTCGCGACTGTTACTTCTACGCCAACTGTATCGCCATTTGGACTCAGCGCGAACCACTTATAATTTTTGAGGCTATCTTGGCAAGTTTCAATTATCGGTGGCATGAACGAAGTTGTATCAAGGCCAATATTAAAAAGCCAATCTATATACATATCATGCGCCACCCTGAACATCTCTGCTTCTGTGTTATTGCCCTTTTGAAGACTGCATCCAGCAAGCAGAACGCCCACTATTACGATTACGAAAATCACTCTCATGATGGCCGCCCCATCCTCCGTGCGCTGCGGACGTCCTGAGGTCGTCTCATAAAGGCACGCCACCCGTCCACGGGCAGCAGGGGGTTCCTGCCCGCGCTATTTAATTCGATTGCCGCCTATTCCAAATTCCCGATTTCCTTCTCCACCTCGTGCAACACCTCGCAGGATTTCACCAGCGCCTGCATCGCCGTATGATCGGGATAAAGCGGGCGGTCAATATCCAGAAACGCCACGTGGCGGCGGATCACATCCCTGGCTCTGGTCGTTCCGTGCCCGAACTTGTAGTCGCGCAGGTCGAGCGCCTGCGCCGCGGCCATCATCTCAATCCCCAAGATGCCATAGGCGTTGTCCAATATCTGCATATTCTTGATGGCGGTGTTCATCCCCATCGACACGAAATCTTCCTGGTCGGCCGCCGCCGGTATCGACTGAACCGAGGCCGGCATCGAGAGTATCCGCTGTTCCACGATCAGCGTGTCGGCGGTGTACTGGCTGAGCATCAGGCCGGAAAACATCCCGGCTCCTTTGGTCAGAAACGGGGGGAGACCGACGCTGAGGGCGGGGTTGTTGAGGCGGTTCATCCGCCGCTCGGAGAGAACGCTGACCATCGTTATCGCTGCCCCGGCCATATCCATCGGCAGTGAAACCGGCGACCCCTGGAAGTTGGCGCCGGAAAGCTGCTCGTTTTCCTCGGGAAAGAAAATTGGGTTGTCGCCGACGCCGTTCAGTTCGATCTCGACCTGCGAACGGGCGAAGGCCAGGGCGTCATGGGCGGCGCCGATGACCTGCGGGGTGGAGCGCATGGAATAGGCATCCTGCACCTTGGACTTGACCTTTCCCTCGGCCAGATCGCCGCCGGAGATCATCTTCAGAATCGCCTTGGCGGTTCTGACCGCCCCCGCAAAGCCGCGCACCTGATGAATCTTCATATGATATGGCTTCATGTTGGCCTTTAAAGCTTCAAGTGACATGGCGGCGGCTATCTCGCTCTGTTTCAGCCAGTTATTAGCGTCGTAGAGGAACAGGGCGCTCATGGCGGTCAGGACATTGGAGCCATTGATGGCGGCCAGGCCGTCTCGCGCCATTAGTCCCGGAACTGGGATTCCGGCCCGATCCAGGGCGACTTTGCCATCGAGTAGTTCACCTTTGTAATATGCTTTTCCCTCGCCGAGCAACAGCAGGGCGATTTGGGACATCGGGGCCAAATCACCGCAGGCGCCGACCGATCCCTTCTGGCAGACAAACGGGGTGACCCCCTTGTTGAGCATGTCCATCAGCGTCTGCGTGATCTCCAGCCGCGACCCGGAGTTGCCGTGGGCGTGGACGTTGATCCGCGCCGCCATGGCGGCCCGCACATATTCGATCGGGGCCGGGTCGCCGATACCGGCGGAATGGTTATAGATCAAATATTTCTGAAAATCCTTGACTTGGTCGTCGTTGAGAACGACTTCGGAAAATTCGCCTATGCCGGTGTTGACGCCGTAGATGATCTCGTGGGCGGTGATCTTCCTCTCCAGCATGGCGCGGCACCTGAGTATGCGGGTGATGGCGTCCGGATGCAGCTTCACCTCTTCGCCTTCGCGCGCAATTTTGACCAGCTTCTGGATCGTTAGTCCGGAACCATCAAGGATAACAGCCATGGCAACCTCTCTCTCGTCAGAAATAAACTTAGTCTCTGGCCGAACGTCTTCCGCTCGGTTGGGGGGGAAGGTAATAATTTCCGGCCGGTTCCACAACATGCATCGGGGAAAAAAGTCGCCCATTTGGCCCCGATGCCTGTCATGCTGTTTGACTATCCGGCGGCGATATCCTATCTTGGCGCCATGATTGACGAGCGGACTATTTTTATCGCCTTTGATACCGAGACCACCGGGCTGGCGACGGCGACCGGACGGGTGGTCGAAATCGCCGCCCTTAAATTTGACTGGAACGGGACGATACTCGATCGATTTTCGGAGCTGGTTAGGCCGCCGGGGGAAATCCCGGAAACGGCCATCGCCATCCATCATATCACCGATGAGATGGTGGCCGACAAGCCGGGAATCGATCAGGTCCTGCCGCGATTCTTGGTCTTTTTGGGGGGGGACCAGACCGTTCTGCTGGCGCAGAATGCGCTTTTTGACATCGGGTTCATCAATCATGAGGCGATACGATCCGGCATTGGATTGCCGCGCAATGTCATCCTGGATCAGATTGAGGTCACGCGCCGGATATACCGCGACCTGCCGACCTATTCTCTGGAAAGCACCTGCCGTCGGTTCAACCTGGTGGAGCGGCAGGATCATCGCGCCATGGCCGACGCCGTGCTGGTGATGAAGCTGTTTCGGCACTGCCTGAAACAGGTGCGACCGGAGGAAGGGATGGAGATTCTCAATTCCCTCTTCCATTACACATTCGGCGGCCCGATGGCGGCTCGGATCGACGAGGCGATGCTGGACACGGTCGTGGCGGCGCTGGAATCCGGCGGGACGCTGGAGATCATCTATTCCGCCGGAACCATGAAAGGGATGCCGCGCAAGATTATGCCGACGCTGATGTACACCCGCGACGGGGTGGCATACCTGACGGCCCGCTGTCTGCGTACCGGCGCTTCCCGGCAGTTCCGCCTGGACCGGATTCGGACCTGCCGGCTGGTTTTGGAATCAACGCCGGGTTAATTTCCTCATCCGCACCGATCCCACCCGCGTATAATATTGCGATCAGAAATTAAGGAGCGAATGATGGCGGAGAACAATGGTTCAAATCTGGCCATAGCGGCGGCGAACCTCTTTGAAACGGCGGTCTGGTGGGTATCGGTCAATAAAATCAAAGAGCTTTCACATGACCAGTTGCTGTATCGCCCCGGCGAGGGACGGAACCATATCTATTGGCTGTTCGGGCATGTCATCGTCAGCGCCGATCTGGCCCCGTACCTCAACGGCACTCAGCCGGTCGTCGACCGCCGCTATTTTGACCATTTCGACATGAATACCTACCCCACCAACGATGGCGAGGGATACCCCGATTTGGGGGAAATGACGGCCGCCTTTGATAAGGCCGTCTGCGGCACCTTGGATGAGTTGAAGTTATTGAATGATAAGGCCTTGTTGGCGCCGCTGACGAAGTCGCTACCGGAGCCGCTGCGGCCATATTTTGCCACTCGTCACGAACTGGTGTTGGGATTTGCCACCCATATATCGTATCATGCCGGGCAGATCGCGACCATTTTGAAGATGCTTGGAAAATAAGAAATATGTTGACAGAGCGGCCATAACCGATTAAAATCCGTCCGCGAGAAATGTGGGGTCGTTCTTATTTGGTCATATAGCACGATATTGGCGCGATAAGGATCAAGCATCATTCCCTCCCTCTTGATCTTTGTCGAAAGAGCCCCGCGCAAGCGGGGCTTCGCCTTTACAGGATAAGCAAAGCCCTCGAATTGATTGCAGCATAATCATCCCCAGGCAACTCATAGCACGATTTCGAGGTATTCCACATCAGGCAGAGGGTTGAAGCAGTACGGCTCGGTCGGCCTGAAGCCGAGGGCACGGTACAAGGCGCGTGCCTCGACCATCGACTTGACCGTGTCGAGCCGCATCCTGGTGTACCCGATCGTTCGGGCATCGGCTAGCAGCCGTTCCGCCAGCAGCCGTCCAACCCGGAGGCCGCGAAAGGGGGGACGAACATACAACCGCTTCATCTCGCAGACTTGTTGATCGATCTTCCGCAAGGCGATCGATCCCGCCGCGTGGGAGCCGGCCATGGCCAGGAGAAGGCGGCCGTCGGGAGGAGCATATTGACCGGGAAGGGTTGCCAATTCCTGTTCGAAGCCTTGAAAGCAGAGCGGGAAGTCGAGCGAGGCGGCATATTCGATAAACAGCTCGCGAATGAGTGCGAGCTGTTCCTGGCTCTGCGCCATGATGATTTTGACATCTCTCCTGGGCGGCATACTGATGGTACGCGCCGGGTGGCCGGATGTTCCTATCAGGGGAGGGTAGAGGCGGGAAAGTATTCGGAATGGTTCCGCGACGTCCGGGCCGTCCGACAAATACATTCCATAGAATCTTCCGGAGATTCCTATCAGTGGGCTTGTCTATATTCCTTGAAACCTGGACGAACGGGCCTGTTGGAAAAGCTAAAATTCGTCATCGCGTGACCCGCCTTAGACGGGTCGTGGCGATCTCGGTTCTCTATGAAAATCGAAATTGCCGCGATGCGGCGGCGCCGGGGCGATCAAGAATTAGGCCGCGGCGGAACTGCGGTCATCGATGGCCGGGGTGATTGCCGGGGGGAATTGGTTTCAGTACTTGGTTATATCCACTCTGATGATGTTATCCAGCGGGCGACCAAGAAAGCGGATCGCCACCGCCGCGAATTTATCGGGGACGTCCGAGACATAGAATTTGTGATACCGGGGGCCGTTTTCGGCTCTCAGCAGGCCGGCCTTTTCAAGGCGCTGCTTGACCTCACCGGCGGTGGCAACGGCGGAATCGATCAGGACAACCTCCTGGCCGATGACACGCTGAAGGGTCTGCTTCAGCAGGGGGTAGTGGGTGCATCCGAGCACTAGGGTGTCGATGCCGTTTTCCCGCAGAGGGCGCAGATAATCCTCGGCGATCAGATAGGCGGCCCGATGGTCCTGAAATCCCTCCTCGACCAGCGGGACAAAGAGGGGGCAGGCCAGCGAAAAGACCTTGGCCATTTTGTCAAGCGCATGAATGGCCTTGGGGTAGGCGTCGGAGGCGATGGTGGCATTGGTGCCGATGATACCGATCTTGCCGTTACGCGTGGTTTCCACCGCGGCTCGGGCGCCCGGCTCGATCACGCCGAGCATCCTGACGTCGTTTTCCCCGGCCACCGTCGCCAGCGCCACCGAGGCGGCCGTGTTGCAGGCGGCGACGATGAATTTGACATCCTGCTCCCGCAGGAAGGCGACATCCTGCCGGGTAAATTGCAGGATGATATCTTTGGAACGGGGGCCGTACGGAGTTCGCCCGACATCCCCGAAATAAACGATGTCTTCCAGCGGCAACTGCCGGAAGACCTCGGCGACGACGGTTAGGCCGCCCACCCCCTAGTCAAATATCCCGATCGGTTTTTTCTGCATCATAGTTTTTCGTATTTGCCTTTGAACCGCAGCACGGCGTCATAGATTGCCTCGGCCACTTGTCGGCGGAAGTCCTTGCTGCGCAGGAGGCGTTCCTCGTCATGATTGGAAATAAAGGCGCTCTCGACCAGAACGGACGGCATAAATACCTGATTGAGGACGATGAAGCCGGCATGGTCGACGCCGCGAGGGGTGAGATTCAGCTTCCGGCGCATTTCCATGTCGGTCATGTAAGCCAGATCGGCCGACTCGGCGGAGAATTCGTTTTGGATCATATCGTTGAGAATGATGGCCAATTCGCCTTGCTGGTCGGTCTCAAGCTTGGGGTCATCGACCAGAAACGGGGCATTCTCGAACTGCGCCACCGCCCGCGCGGAATCATTTTTGGCCGGGGCCAGATAAAACACCTGAAAGCCATGAGCGACCGGTTTGGGAGAAGCGTTGCAATGAATGGAAAGGAAAAGGTCGGCGTGGGCGTCGTTGGCGATCTTGGCTCGCCGGTCCAGGGGAACCGCCTCGTCCTGGGTGCGGGTCAGGATTACCTGGAACTGCTTATCTTTTCGAATTAGCCTGGCCAATTCGCGGGCGATCTCCAGGGTAATATCTTTTTCGCGGGTGCGCGACTTGCTGCGTCCGATAGCGCCGAAATCGTTTCCGCCGTGCCCGGGATCGAGGACGATGACGTCAACCTTTTCATCCGGGCCGATGCGGGTGGACGCGGCGGCCATGCTGTCGGGCACAAACGATTCATCCTCGACGGCGATTTGCAGTCGCGTCGGATTGCCCTTGTAGGCGGTGCGATATTTGATGAAACCGTGTTCCAGCCGCAGCGACAGTTGGGCCGACTTTTCGAATTGAAAGGCGTTTATCTTCGGTACGAAGTCCCGGTTGACGGCGGACTGCATCTTGGCAACGTTAATCTTGCCGTCCGGAAACTCAATATTAAGCCAACGCTCTTCGCTCTTGTAGATTTCGAATTTCAGCGAGTCGGACATGAATATCTCGATCAGAAGGCCATTGGCCTTGGGACTGATCGCCAGATCGGTGATGGTGAACCATTCCGGGTCGAAACGGATCATTCGGCCGTTGTCGTCCCAGGTGACATGGTCGGCCAGGGCTTGATCGAGGAGGGGAATGAACGTTTGGGCCGGCAGATATAATTCTCCCTTGATGATGCGCGCCGGCATGAAGACGTTGGTGACGACACCGTTCCGGTTGACGTACGGCGATCCCACCGTCACCAAAAATCGGTTTGATCCCAGTTGATAGCCAACCGCATAGCCCGGTTGTTGCCAGGTGAGCGTTCCGCCGACAATGGCATTTAATTGAGAGAGGGAGAAATACCAGGTTTGGCCCTGCTGCACGGCATCGATCTTTTCGACACCGCCGGATGTTGTGACCTGTATCTGATCCGTCCCGGCGGCCGCGGCCGGCAGAATCGCCAGCAGCATGATCGCGGTACGCCATCGGTTCATGAATGTGCGTCCTTCAACTTGCGGGCCATCTCGCGGCCGGCCTCGCGGGCGGCGATCGCCTCACGTTTATCATACTGCCGTTTACCGCGCGCGATGGCGATTTCAATCTTGGCGAACGGCCCTTTGAAGTAGACTTTCAGGGGGACGATGGTCAAGCCTTTTTCATTGGTGGCGCCCCAAAGTTTGCGGATTTCCCGCTTGGTCAGCAGCAAGCGGCGCCTTCGGGTCGGCTCGTGATTTTCGCGGTGGGCCATGTCATAGGTGCTGATATGCAGGTTCAGGAGAAATACTTCCCCCCCCTCGACGACGGCGTAGGCGTCGGCCATTTGTACTTTGCCCAGCCGCAGCGATTTGACCTCTGTCCCGACCAGAGAGAGGCCGGCCTCATACCGGGTCAGGATCTCATAGTCGTGGAAAGCCTTGCGATTGGTCGACACGATCTTTATTTTCTTCTCCAGCTCCGTCATCGCCGTGAAAATAGGGTCGCCCGTACGCCAGGGCAACATAATTTGTTACGCCGAAGCGGGGCGATGGTTCGGGGAAATACAAAGGAGATCGAGATATGCGACTGGCACTGCTGCAGTTTGCGCCGCGATTGGGGCAAGTCGACCGGAATTTGGACGCGATCAGGAAGTACCTGCTCCGCTCCAGGGCCGACCTCACCGTTCTGCCGGAACTGGCGACCACCGGGTATAACTTCCTGAACCGGCGCCAAATGGGGGAGGTGGCCGAATCGACCGGGGGGAGGTCGTTTGCCGTCTTTGAGAAGTTGGCGGTCACGACCGGCGGGGCTATCGTTTGGGGAATGGCCGAAAGATCAGGGAAGAAGCTGTACAACTACGCCGTCCTGACCACGCCCGAGGGCGATCATCATATTTATCGCAAGACGCACCTGTTCTTTCGGGAAAAGATTCTCTTTGATCCCGGAAATACCGGATTCAAGGTTTTTGCCTGGCGGGGCGTCCGGATCGGGATGATGATCTGTTTTGACTGGATATTTCCGGAGGCGGCGCGGTCATTGGCGCTGGGCCGGGCGCAGCTGGTTTGTCATCCGGCCAATTTGGTCATGCCGTATTGTCAGGATGCCATGGTAACCCGATCGCTGGAAAATCGGCTTTTCTGCGCCACCGCCAATCGGGTCGGACGGGAGAAGCGCGGCCGATATGACTTTACTTTTACCGGCGGGTCGCAGGTGACGAATCCGCTTGGGGAACGAATATTGCGCTTTTCCGGCACCGAACAGGGGGTAAAGGCCATAAAGGTTGATCCCAAAACGGCCGATACCAAAACTGTGAACCGACTGAACGACCTTTTTGCCGATCGTCGGGTAAGGTACTACGCCCGCCAGGGTAGGAGATGCGCATGAGGACCAAGACCGCGGTAAAAGCAGCCAAGATTCTGGTGATTGATGATGAACCAGAGATCACGGAAATCATCGAGGCGTTCCTGGATAATGCCGGTTATATCGTCAAGGTGGAGAATCAGCCGCTCAATGCGCTTCGGCTGGCGCGGGAGTTTCACCCCGATCTGATACTATTGGATATCATGATGCCGGGCTCTGACGGGTACCAGGTCTGCAATCAGGTCAAGGAGGATCCGGCCATGGCCGATACGCCGGTCATTTTCCTCACCGGGAAAGACTCCAAGGATGATCAGGGACGATCCTTCAAATCCGGCGGCGACATGTTCATCAAGAAACCGTTCAGTTGCGAACGGCTATTGGAGATTGTTAATATTGTCCTGCTGTCGGTCGGGAAGGGATAAGCCGCGGCACGAAAGTGTCATCCATAACTCCGGCCCCGCGCCGGAGTTTTTTATTGTCTGATCCGGTCGGAAGGTCAATCCGGAAAAGCAATTCAGTAGAAATCATGGTTGCCGATCGGCCGCATAGGCCGGCGAGGCAAGTGTCTTTACCCAGTCGTCATATCCCGGTCACCGAGGCGGGGCGGTTCGGGCCGCAATTTAGGTCTTGCCGCAGGGGGGCACCGTGTATAAGTTATAACGACTTATGGGCGACAGGATAAATCTTTGCGGATTGGGCCGGGCAGGATTCGAAGAACTAATGGGCAAGTTGGATGAGAAGCCGTTCCGGGGTCGCCAGTTGTACAAATGGATCTATAAGAATCGAGTGTTCGATTTCGAGGCGATGTCCGACCTTCGCCGTGAGCTTCGCCTCCGTCTGGAGCAGATTGCCTATGTCGGGCTGCCGAAGATGGCCGAGCGACAAGAATCGGGTGACGGCACCCGGAAGTTTCTGCTGGAGCTGGATGACCGGAACGTGGTCGAATCGGTCCTGATCGAGGATGACAGTTCCGGGCGGATGACGCTCTGCCTCTCGTCGCAGTCGGGCTGTCCGCTGGGGTGTGTCTTTTGCGCGACCGGTTTTTTGGGCTACCGCCGCAATCTCAGCGCGGGAGAGATCGTGGCCCAGCCGCTTCTGGTGCGGAGCCTGTACGGAGACGGAGCCTTTGACAACGTCGTTTTCATGGGGATGGGGGAGCCGCTGCTCAATTATGATAATGTCATGGCTGCGATCGAGATCATGACCGATTCGCTGGGCCTCATGCTGGGAGCGCGAAAGATCACGATTTCGACCTCGGGGATTGTCCCCGGTATTCGACGACTGACTCAATCCGGGTCGAAGGCGAATCTGGCCCTGTCGCTGAATGCCGCCGATGACGGGCTGCGCCGGAAGCTGATGCCGGTGGCGCGGCAATTTCCGTTGGAGGCGGTCATGGCGGCCGTTCGGGAATGGACGGCGGTTCGCAAGCGGCGGGTGACCTTTGAATATATTCTCTTCAAGGGGATCAATGACAGCGAGGCGGATGCCCTGGCGCTGGCCCAGTTGGTGCGCGGCATCCCGTGCAAAATAAATCTGTTGGCGTATAATCCCGTAGGCGGGGCCGATTTTAGACGGCCCGGTGACGATGAGGTCGATCGCTTCGCCAAAATCCTCTATCCCCGGACTCAGGCGGTAACGGTGCGCAAGAGCCGGGGGCAGGATATCGACGCTGCCTGCGGGCAATTGGCAGGAAGGAAGAAACAGCGATGAGCTGGAGAATCTGCATTTTGGGGAGCATTATGCTGGTTTTGGCCGCCGGGCAGCCGCAGGCTCAGAGCCCGGCCCCGCCCCAGACTCAATCTCAACCTGAGGTGGCCGATTTTACCGTCAAGGATTTGCAGCTGGACAGAATCGAATGGGGGATTCGCACCCTGACGGTCAAGACCGACAACCCGCGCGATGATACGGCTCATCTGCACGTGGTCATCTACACGCTGTACACCGATCATTATATGTCCGGTCTGGATCGGTACGACGTCGACACCAACTTCGTGGTTGGGCCGCATCAGTCGCCGGTCATCAAACTATCGTTTGAAATGCCCGGATCGTACGGCCGGGTCGTGACCCGGGCGTTTGTTTATTGGCAATTTCCGCGGGCCGGGGAGGGGCAGAAGGCGTCCGATTCGACTTTCAAGACATTCAGCTCGGTGTTCATCCCCAAGGATGACGCGCTGCAGTACTCGGACAAGAAGCATTCGCTCGGCCCGGTCTACTCCATCATCGATTACCCGACGCTGAACTTCGAGTTTCCCCGGCTGATCCTGTTTGTGCTGTCACGGGGGGGATCGCTCTGGGATGTTCAGGATCTCTTTATCGTGGAGGATGGTTACACGCAGCTTATTTATCATCGCCTGATCGAGCAGGGATTCTTCCCTTTGCCCGGCGATACGCTGTCGCCCGGAATCCTGGCCGTCACCGAGCCGGAAGCGTACAAGCTGAGGGTCAGGACGCTGGCGGCCATCGATACTTTTGCGGCCTGGTACGCCGGCGGCGGCGGGAAGGGGCTGATGGAGATCATGCGCAAGGCCGGCTTCAAGGACTCGCTGGTGGTGCTGCCGTCGCTGCAACTGAAGATATTGATGACGCTTTTGGAAAAGGCCTGGGTCAATCCGGCCCAGGGATTTGACGTTTCTCATTTCGAAAAGATTCCGGCCGATCTGGCGCTGCAAAACCGGCCCCGCTGGATTGTGGCGGGGGGGGAATTCTTCCTGCCGCGCTTGTGCGAGGCGGCCTTCGAGCAGAACAAGTTGCTGCTTTTGGGCAGCTTCAGCCCCAACCCGCAATTACCGTATGACAAGGCGCCGATCTACGACCTGCGCAAGCGGGCCGAGACCGCGGCCGATTCTCTTCCGACCATCAAGGTCGGGCAGTTGCGCAAGGCGGTAGCCGAGGCGGAGAAAAAAGGACTGGTGAATGACCTTGCGCCCAAACTGAAGCAGGTCGTCATAGAAGCCCAGGGGGATATAGAAAAGTGCCAACCATATCAAATGCCGTATTTGGCGGATTATATTTATGCGGTGGTGCTGGGCGGCTATTTTGTCAAGCATCAACCGGAAGGACGCTTCGATTGCGTGCAAGTCAAGTACTAAGGACGGCCGGCAGAGCAAGCATCATCATTGCCGTCGTCGCCGGTTTGGCGCTGGCCGGCTGTGCGCGAAAGCAGGGCCTGGCACGGGAGGAGATACCGGCCATAAAGCAGACGGTGGTGGCGCTGGAGAAGGTGATCAAGCTGCGTGACCCGTCGTACCTGGACTCGCTGTTGTCGCGCGAGGCCGGCCGGGCCGGGACCTCGGCGCAGTCGTTATTCAGTTTTGTCTATGGCGATTCGCTGAAGGAATTCGTCGGTTTCACCCACAAGCAGATCGTCTATCGCGACGAGGCGGCCCGGGTCGACTGCAATATCTTGGGGTCCGACGGCTACTCCCGGCCGGTGACAATCACGCTGCGAAAAGAGAAGGGGGCATGGCTCTTCAAGAAGATCGAACCGGGCAGCGGCGCGCCGTTTAAGGATGAGGGCGACAGCGTCGAGTGATTCACGCCTCGGATCGGCGGGCTATCCATGGGCCGGACCAAGGTCTCGACCGCATGATAGGAACAAGAAAAAACCCGCCGTCGCCGGCGGGTTTTTGATGTCATTCATCTGAGGCCGGGTGACCGGCCTGCGGCGGGCGCCTAGATCTTGGCGTTGTCCGTCTTCTGGCCCGACATGATCCGGCTGTATTCCTTGTCGTCCTTGGCCAATTCCAGCGCCTTCTGAACGTCGGGATCGCTCTTGAGAACAATCTCTTCATACATCCCGGTCTGACCGTACAGCTTGAGCATGATCTCGCGTTTGATTCCCCGCTTGATATAATCCTTGGAGTGCTCGAAATCGGCTTCCTTTTCCTTGGTCACCAGGGCCGCCATGGCCGTCAGCGGTTCGGCAAACAGGGAATCCTTGTTCTCTTCCTTGACCACTACTTTCAACGAATCAAGGGATGACTCCAAGACCGTCTTATAGTCAAACTTCCGCTCTTTCAGGAAGGCTTTGAAATCATCGAGCGCCTGATCGGAGACCTCAAAGTCGCGCCCGATACTGGGATGGGCCGTGGTGTATTTGACGGCGAAGTCGAAGAAGAGCGCCTGACGTTCCAGATCTATCTCGATCGGGTGCCATTTCTCCTGCGGCAATTCCACATCCGGGATGATGCCCCCGCCGCCGTAAACCGTCCGCCCGGCGTTGGTAAAGAAGACCTCTTTGCGTTCGACGTTCATGGTGTCCGCCAGGGTATCGGCGGGGACACCGGTATCTTCTCCCTCGCTCATGGCGCTGTGTTTCTTATCCCGCTCATGCTTCTGGATGCAGCGCCCCGAGGGAATATAATACTTGGCGGTGGTCAGCTTGAGGGCCACACCCTCGTCGTCGGCGGGGAAGATCTGCTGCACCAGACCCTTGCCATAGGTGGTCTGGCCGATTATCACGCCCCGGTCCAGGTCCTGAACGGCGCCGGCGACGATCTCGGAGGCGGAGGCGGTGCCGCCATCCACGAGGACCACCAGTTTCCCGGTCGGCATCAGGGGGTCTTCGGTCGAATAATAGCGCCGCTCGCTATCGGCCGTGCGGCCGCGGGTATAAACGATCAGCTTTTCCTTGCCGATGAAGAGATTCGAAGTTTCGACGGCCTGCTGCAACAGCCCGCCGCCGTTGGATCGCAGATCAAAGACGAGTCCCTCCAGCGGCTTCTGGCTCTTCAGATCGTTGATGGCATGCTTCAACTCATTGCCGGTCTCTTCGGCAAAGCGGGACAGACGGACATAGCCGATGTTGGTCCCCGGGAAGTATCCATAGTAGTTGACCGACTTCAGCGCAATAACGGCCCGTTCGATGTCGTAGGTGAGGAAATCGGGCAGTCCTTCCCGCTTGATTTTCAATTGGACCGAAGTCCCGGCCGTGCCGCGCATCAGCTTGGCGGCATCCTCGGTCGTCATCTTGTAGGTGGATTGGCCGCCGATTTCCCAAATGATGTCGCCGGCCTGCAATCCCCTCTGGTAGGCCGGTGTCCCCTCGATCGGAGAAATGATGCGGATGCGGTCGTCGCGATTGTCGATCTGCATCCCCAGTCCTTCGTATTTCCCGGTCGTGGACTCCATCATCCGGCTGTACGTTTTCTCCTCCATCAGGACGGAGAAGGGGTCGAGATCCTCCAGCATCCCGCGAATACCGGCATGGATCAATTTCTTGGAGTCGATATCCTCCATGTATTTATTCTTGATCTGAAACGCCATGGCGTCGAAAAGCTTGATGCTCTTGAAGAGGGTTTCCCGGTCGTCGGGAGTTTCAGCCGGCGTTTGGAGGGGGCTCGGATGTTCGGTGGCGTCGATTTTGAGCGTGTCGGCCGCCATGACACCGTTAACGCTGGCGAGGTTTCTCTGCAACTTCAGGTAAAGGGTATCGGCCATGGGGCTGGATTGTTCGGCTATACCTGACCCGGACATCCAGATCAAGCCCAGTCCGAACACCGCCAAGGCGATCACCTGAAGAGTAAGTCTCCGCAACAAGGCCATCGAAACCTCCTACAGGTCAGTCAATTCCGCACATCGACAAGATAACATACACGACATCCGATCGTGAGTAAAGCAAAAACGCATCCGACTGCGGCCGATTGTCGGTACTACTTTAACGCCGACTTGGCGGCGGCGGTTTCAATTTTTGAACAATCCGATTAACTATTTTTCGATCATTGGGTTCCGGCCTTTGAATGCGGCGGAAAGGGCGCGGCCCGGGGTTTTGGGCACCGGCCCATGGGATTGGCGAGAAACATGGCAATGCAGGCGAATGCATATAATGTATGTTTGTATCGCCACCGCATGAATGGGGGGGGCGAATAATTGTCGACCGGCCGGGTATTCGTGATTGACAGTCTTTGAAACCGCCGGTATCATCAGCAGTACGATGGACCAGATAGCGCCAGCCGGGGTTAGAAACATCATCTTTGACTTGGATGGCACGCTGATCGATTCATCCCCCGGCGTGATCGAGGCGACCAACTATGCCCTGACCCGGCTGGGGCAGAAAACGCGCTCGGCGGCGGAAATTATTCCCTTCATCGGCCATCCTCTGGAAGAGATGTTTGCCGCGTTCTGTGCGGCTCCGATTGCGGTTTTGTCCGCGGCCTTTCAGGAGCGGGCGGTGACGGCCGTGGTTGGATCGGCCAGGGCTTTGCCGGGGGTGATCGCGCTTTTGCCCCGGTTTCATGCGGCCGGCTACCGGTTGGCGATCGCGACAACCAAGTATGCGGTACATACCGAAGGAATCGTCAAGAAGCTCGGCTGGACGGCCTATTTTTCGGCCCTGGCCTCGGGGGATGAGGTGGCTCATGTCAAGCCGGCCCCGGATATCATTGAACTGGCGCTGAGACGCCTTGGTGCGAAGCGGACCGAGACGGTCGTGGTCGGAGACACGGTCAACGATATTATGGCGGCGCGATCAGCCGGCGT
>CAZPEV010000013.1:6939-17270 GCA_964585635.1 uncultured Ignavibacteriales bacterium | reverse complement strand
ACGGGTACCTCGCCGCCAGCGGACCGAATATGGTACTGGAGAATTTTGCGGAGTTGGAACGGATATTCCATATATAGCGGCATGGGATCACAAGGGAAATTTATACTGCGCTCAATGGGGCCGTACAGCCTGGCGCTGACGTTTGACTTTTATCGACGCAGCCGGTTCGAACTGGCCGATCGATTCCCCGACCGCGCCTTCGCCCGAGCGGTTCTCTATAATGATGTCCCGGCGTTGATCACTATCCCGGAGAACAAGGGGGGGGACGACCATGCGGTTACGATCGAGTGGCAATCACCGGAGGCCATGACCGATCGGGCCGGATGGCGCCGTTTCCTGAAGCGGATGTTCTATGTCGACTTCGATCTGCGGCCATTTTATCGGTCGGTCTCCGATCCGGTCATGAAGAAATTAACCAAGCGCTTCGTTGGTTTTCGCCCCGTTCTCACGCCCACCGTTTTTGAGGCGGCGACCTGGGCGATAATCGGCCAGCAGGTGAATCTGCACTTCGCCCATCGGCTGAAATCCCGGCTGGTCGAGAAGGCCAACCGCTTCTTCGATCTGGATGGGGAGCAATATTATCTTTTTCCCACGGCGACCGATATCGCCCGGCTCAGCCTCAGGACACTGTGCGCCATGCAGTTCTCCCGGCGCAAGGCCGAGTATCTTCGCGATCTATCCCGGATGGTGGCCGATGGTTCGCTGGACCTCGAGGGTTTGACGAGCCTCGATTATGATGCCGCCCTCGAGCGCCTGCTGGCGATTCGCGGCATCGGGCCATGGTCGGCCAATTATATCCTCATGCGGGGGGCCGGACACGCCGATGCCTTTGCCTTTGGCGATTCCGGGGTCAACAGCGCCGTCAAATCGCTGTATCGTCTGGATCGCAATCCGGACATGGATTTTTTAATCGGCGTAAGCGATCAGTGGCGGCCGTATCGGTCGCTGGCCTGCTATTACCTTTGGAAAAGCCTATAGGGAGGAAATATGAGCGAGGTCTATCGGCATGATTTTTCTTTTTCCCTGGGCAGGGGGACGGTGTTGACGAGCGCTCAGGGGGTGTGCTTTATTGCCTGGGGAGACATGGCTGACGGCGCAACAGGGAAGTTCATCCAGAAATATTTCCGTGGCGCGGCCATCTGCCCGGGGGAGGCCGTCGGCCGCCAAGCCGCGCAGGAAATAAGCGAATATTTCGCAGGGAAACGCCGGGAGTTCACCGTTCCCCTTGACCTGCGCCCGACCGGTTTTTGCCGCACGGTGCTTTTGGCGGTCAAACAGATTCCGTACGGGCAGACCTGTACCTATGGGGAAATTGCCGCCAGGGTTGGAAAGCCGAAGGCGGCCCGCGCCGTCGGCGGGGCCAATCGGTCGAATCCGCTGGCGCCGATCATCCCCTGTCATCGGGTGGTGGCGGCCAACGGTCTCGGCGGATACGCCGGCGGGCTGGAGATGAAACGGCGATTGCTGGAGATGGAAGGGGCGCTGATGCCACGACAGGCCGCAGAAACTCCCTGACTTTCACGGGGGATTGGGTAACGATCCCAGACGCGGCGATATAATAAAAAACCGGCCCGAGGGCCGGTTTTTTTGCACGCGCATGTCTTCTAATTGTCGATCGGCGCCGGGCCGCCTTTGAAAACATAATTGACGACGAAGATGGCGTCGCCCATGTTGAGAAACGTGTCGGAATTGGCGTCACCGGATTCGATCGTAAAGGGGGCCGGGCCGGAACGGAAGATATAGTTGACCATAGATACGGCGTCGCCGATGTTCACCAGCCCGTCGTGGTTGGCATCCCCGCGCTTGACGTCGCGGATGACGACGTCGCCGCTCCAAACCATCGGGACAAAATCGAACGTGGGCGTCTTGAGTCGCAGCCCGAGGCCGCTGACGGTGGCACTATCCAGCGGGGTCATGGACTTGCCCACGGCATACGGATCGGTCGTCAGATAGAACCTGAGCACTGGACCGGAGCCGGCCGACAGCGGCGCCCCGGGGCTGGTCAGCCGGATCACGACCGTGTCGCCGCTCCCCTGGGTCAGCAGAGATTTGGTGTACCCTTCGGTGCGGGTGCCGGCGACGGAGATCGAATCCAGCGTCAGCGCCGGTCCCCGGGCAAAGTCGAGAGGAATATCAAGGCGATCGAGCGGTTGGGAATTGGTCAAATTGACCGTCGCCACCGCCTGGCGGCCGGCATAAACCGAATCTCCCTCATAGGTCATGGTGTCTGCCAGGGCGATGATGTAGTTGGGCGTGGTTGCGGTCAGCGTGCGGCCGTCAGAGACAATCGTCAGTGATACCTGATATCCACCCGGCTGGGTGTAAGTATGGCTCGGATTCGGCGCAGCCGACGTGCCGGCGTCGCCGAAAGTCCAACTCCACGACGCGGTCGGGACATACGAGCTGTCGATAAAAGATACGGTCAGCGGCACCTGTCCCATTCTGACGTCGGCGCCGAGTTTCGTTCCCCAATCGATCGCTTTGGATAAATCGATAATCCCCCAGCCGTACGTGTTGTCCGGGATGGCGGCCCGGCTGGCGGTCTGCATCAAGGCCAGGCGCACCAGATGAGGCGTCAGGCTGGGGCGGGCGGAGAGCAAGACCGCCGCGCATCCCCCCACCAACGGCGTTGACAGCGAGGTACCGCCGACATAGGCATAACTGGAGGTGCTGCCGGAGCTGGCGCAATAGGTCGACACCCCCTGAGCGCATACCTCCGGCTTGATGCGGCCGTCATAGGTTGGGCCGCGCGATGAGAAGCTGGCGATCGTACCGCTTGAATTCACCGCTCCGCAGGAAAGGATATCGAAGGCGTCGGCCGGAGCGATCAGCGTCCCCGGATTGGGTCCGGCATTGCCCATGGCATTGCAGACGACGATGCCGTAGGAGGTCGCCAAATTGGCGGCGATGGTGGTGACGGCCGTCTGGCCGTCAAAGCTGGCAAAGGTGTACCAGTCGGTGTATCCGAGCGAGGATGAGATGACATCGGCGCCGAGCGAATCGGCCCATTCTACGGCGCGCGCCCAGTTGTCTTCCTCGACCTGAGTCTCGGTCGGGACATATTCGGTCTTAGCCAATATGAACGAGGCGCCATAGGCGGGACCATATAACACCCCCGGCACCGCGCCGCCCAAAGTCGACCAGGTATAGGTGCCATGATCCCACTGATTAGTGGCGTCGATCGGCTCGTTGGCCGTCTGGAAGTCATTAAAGACAAAATCGTACTCGGCCAGCACCCGGTTGTCGGTATACGCCTGGGCAAAGGCCAGGTGATCTTTGCGATAGCCGGTGTCAAACATGGCGACCAGCACGCCGCTGCCGTTGAATCCCTGGTCATGAACGGCGGGAACATGAATTTGATTTAGCTGTCCGAACGACTGACCGTAACTGAGCGAGTACCCCGTGGCCGGGCTGAGCGACGGGGCCGGAAATTCGTCGGGTGCGGTTTCCTTGTCACGGATATATGCGGCCACGGGCCGCAGGCGGGCCACAAACGGCAGATTATTGACGGCGTCAAGCTGGGACAGCGGCAGCTCGAAGCTGGCGGCGTCCAGCCAGCGCGAGACGCGCCGCAGCGTTCCTCCCAGCGTCTCCACCTGCGCGATATACTGCGGGGGGACGGGCAGATCGGCAAAGGTTACATGGTCAAGGCCCATCTTGGCCCGGCGGGTCCAGGCCCGATCGGTCAGCGTGACCGAGGCCGCGGTGCGATCAAACTGAGCCTGGTCGAAGACATCCTTGTCCGTGAAGAAGACCCACACCTTGACCCGGCCGTTGACCGCCCGGGGGCGCAGGAAGGTCTTGACAACTTCGATCCGATTGTCGGTCTCTTTGGCGATGACGCTCGGACGGGGATCAAGCGCCGCTTCGGCGGCAATGAGGGGAGCGGTGACGGTGAGGATGGCGATTACAGAGGTCAGAGCGCGGAGTATTGTCATGAAACACCTTTCGCTTATTCCAAAACGGGTGAGTACACATCATGGTTCTCAGAGAAAAGGTATGTTCTTTTCGGTTTTTGTCAATCCATAATTGTAAACCATCGATACCTATGGGATGGTTCCCATAAGAGTGAACTATTAATTTACCCGTCGCGGCCGCGGGGAATGAATCGGCGGCTGTTAATCGACACGGCGGCATACGATTACCGACGGCGGGATCGCCGGCCCGGTTTCTTGGAGCCGTGGCATCACGATTGCTTTTCCCCAGCTCAGGTAAACCATTGACCATCGAAAGGGTCGCCGAAGCCGAGGCAGGTTGAGTATGAGAAAGCTTAGCAACGCATGCGGAGTCACCCTGGTTGAGATGATGACGATTGCCGTCCTCATCGGGATAATCTCCGCCATGGCCATGCCGCATTTCGACGCCACGATCAAACGGTTGAAATTTCGGACGATCGCCCGCCACATGCTTTCCGATCTGCGGCTGGCCCGTTCGCTGGCCATTTCCAACAAGCAGCAAATCGGCGTTTGCTTTAACGCCGACCTCCATAGAATGACCCTTTTTCTGGATCGTCAAAATCCAACCTCCTTCTCATTTGAGACCGGCGATTCGGTGATCAAGGTCGACAGCCTGCCCCGGGATTTTGTTTACTGCAACACGACCTTCGGCAATCCGTCGATCGTGTACCGACCGAACGGGTCGGCCTCATCGACCGGCTATCTGCATTTTATGGCGTATGACAATTCGGACTATATGTTTATCGGATCCCTTGACGTTTTAGCCTCGACCGGCCGGACCAAGATGGGCCAACTCTATATGTATTAGGCGCTTTCGGCGTCGGAAAAATTACGCTCCCTCCTTCTCATCCTCCGAAGGGCCCCACCCGCCGATGGGGCCCTTTAATTTATTGTCTGGCACAAGGCTACAATTTGGGTAAAGAGTTTGTCCCATAATGCCGACAGATAAAGACAACGAATAAAACGGCGTCGGAGGAACGATAAATCGAGGCGCGAAACTGGTTAATAATTCACCAGAGCTGACGATATACTCATAGGATATAACAGGGACCTAAAATAAGAGAAGATGTATGCTTTTCTCACGAGGCAGCAAAAGTACCATCGGGCTTGACATTGGCGCCAGTTCGGTCAAGATCGTCAAGCTGACCCAGACCAAGAATGGTTATGCGGTCAATTCCATGGCTATAAGGGAGTTGCCGCCCGAGGCCATCGTGGCCGACGAGATTCGCGATCGCGAGGCGGTCATTTTCAGCGTTCAGTCGGTCATGGATGAATGCGACCCGCGGGCCAAGGACGTGGTCGTCTCACTGTCCGGGCACGCCCTGATCACCGACAAGCTGGTTATTGACAGGAAGACCGGTGCGGAGGCGGAACAGGCGATCCTGTTCGAGGCGGAGCAGCGGTCGCCCTTCGACGTCGAGGATGTGGCCCTTGATCATCACGTCATCCGCACCAATGAAGAAACCAACAAGATGGATATTTTGTTGGTGGCCGCCCGCAAGGAATTCTTGCAGGGTTTTTTGGGGCTGGTCAGGGATTGCGGGCTGAATCCGGTGATCGTCGACACCGATGCCTTTGCGGTGTACAATGCCTATATCAATAATTATGAAGTCGACCCGGTCCGAACGACGGTGCTGGTCAATATCGGTCAGGACGTTTCTAATGTCCTTTACCTGCATGACGGCACCTACCATTCCACGCGCGACCTGTCGGTCGGCACCCGGGCGATATTCAACGCCATCCAGCAGGAATTCCGCCTGAACCATGAACTGACCACCAAGGCGGTCCAGGGACAGATGGAAGGGTCGATCGACCAGGATATGTTGAAGGCGACGATCGTGACGGCGGGGGAGGAGATCGTCAACGGCCTGGAACTGGCGTTCAACTACTTCAAGTCGCAGGCCAAGACCGACACCATCGATTGGATGGTGCTGTCCGGCGGCGGGGCGCTGATCCCCTACCTGCCGGAGTTTCTGCAGTCGAAGCTCCAGATTCCGCTGGAGATATTCAATCCCCTGCGGAATGTCGAATATGACCCGGAAAAGTTCTCTGAAATGGAGCCGGAAAAGATCGCTCCCCTGCTGGCCGTTCCCATCGGGATGGCGATGAGGAAAGTGAGATAGCCTATGGATATGATACAGATAAACCTCCTGCCCAGGGAGATGCGCAAGGCGACCGGCCGGGCGGCGCTCGGCAAGAGCGGGTACTACGCCATCGGGGCGGCCGCGGCGGTGATATTGATGATCGGCGGGGTCACCTTCTTCCAGGCGTTTCAGTTGACGGATTTGGGCCAGAAGATGGAAGTCGCCCGGTTCCGCACGGAACAACTGCAGAAGGATATCGCGGTCGTCGACGCCCTGATCGACGTCAAGGCCAAGATCATGCAGCGGATGGACGCGGTCGACCGCCTCGATCGCCATCGGACCGTCTGGGTCCGAATACTGGAGGATGTCTCCCAACGGGTCCCGGAATTTACCTGGCTGGGTCTGCTGAAGGAGACCGAGGTCAAGACGGTAGCGGCCGCAGCGCCGGCGACCGGCGCCAACAAGGCGGCCACCCCGGCCGTCAATCAGCCGACGGCGGCGGCGGAAGCCCCAGCCCCCGGCAGCCAGCCCTTGACCCGTCCGGTTGCGATTGAGGGATTTGCCTTCACGCTTAATTCGCTGGCAAACTTCATGATCAACCTCATGCAGTCGCACTTCTTCAGCGAGGTCGAAATGGCCTCGGTGGAGGAGGTGCAGTTTGAAAAGCAGAAGGCCTATGCCTACAAGTTGACGGCCACGCTGCATTACCTCTCCGATGATGAACTCAAGAAGATACTGGAAAATGAATCTGGCCCATCCCTCTTGGCCAGCTTTTAGGGAGAGACAGGGAGATGGATTTCAAAGATCCCAAGTTTCAGAAGATCGCGCTGGCCTGTGTTCTCTTTTTCATCCTGGTGTATTTCTGGTATTCGCGGGTGTACTCCCGCCATGCCAGCCAGCTTGAGGCCAAACAGCGTGAATACCAGACGATGATCGTCAATCTGCGAAACGTCGAGATGAAATCGAAATCGCTGGACGCCTTGCGGGCTGAGTATGAGAGTCTTCTGACCAAGTATCGGGAGATTGAGCAATTGTTGCCCGAGGTCAAGATGGTGCCGTCGTTCCTGGTCCAATTGCATACGGCCTCATCGCTGACCGGCGCCAAGATTGTGTCGATCTCGCCGGAGGCGACCCAGGCCGAGTCCTTTTATAATGTGGCCAGTTTCGACCTGGTCGTGGAAGGGACATATCATGACTTCGGCCAGTTCATCAGTTATGTCGCCAACTTCCCCTTCATCGTCAACGTCAGCGGCATGAATATCGAATCCACGACCTCGCCCCAATCGCGGTCGGTGGCGTCGCCGGGCGGAGATGAGAAGCAGGAGAACACCATCAAGGCCTCCTTCACCCTGTCGACTTATTATGTCAAGGCGGAAGAACGGCTCAAAGAGCTTGGAATCTAAACGGAGACAGATCACCATGTTGGGTAGGTATATATCTGCTGCGCTGCTGTGCCTTCTGGCGGTTCTGGCCGGTGCGGTCCAGGCGGCGCCGACATCCATCACGTCGCTGGGACTGACCCATGAGGGCAGTTTTACCGTTCTGACGGTGACCGGCAACGGTCCGGTGCGGGTGGCCCACCAATCGGTCGAGGCCAAGGAGGGCAAGCCGTATCGTATCGTCGTCGACTGCCTGGCGGCCCGGCACGGGTTGCCGCAAATGGAATTTTCGCGGCTGCCCCATTCGGTCATCACGGCCCTGCGGACGTCTCAGTATGCCGTTAAACCGGAGGAGGTAGTCCGCATCGTTATCGACTTGGCCAGGGATGCGGTCTACCGGGTGGAGACTCAGGGGATGACCGCCAAGGTGTACGTTTCCGACCCGGAAACGCAGAGCTTGGTGCAATGGGTCAGCACCGGCACTGAAGGCGCGACGGAACGAGCGCGGCCGACCTCACCGGCGACCACAGTGGTTCAAAATCCAGTTCCATCCCAGACGACCCAGAAAAAGCCAAGCGTCGTTGCCCTTCAGGAGAATACCTCTGTTGCCAATAAGGCGATGACCCTGACGACGACCGCGACAAAAACCGAAACGACAGCCCAGAAGCCGACGCCAAAGAGCGAGATCACGACCGTGGCGAAAGCTCCGCAGACGGCCACCACTACATCGGCGACGAGCATTACCCCGACCCCGACCGCGACAAAAACCGAAACGACAACCCAGAAGCCGGCGCCAAAGAGCGAGGTCACGACTGTGGCAAAAGCTCCGCAGTCGGCGGCCGTCCCCACGGCGACAATAAAGACCGATAAAGTGTCATCAAGATCACCCCAGCAGGCGGAACTGGCGACGACCCTGAAGCCTCAGCCGACGTTACCGGCGCAGGCGGCGTCCCCGGCGACTCCGGCCAAAACCGACAAACCGACTCAGGATCTGGCGTCCCAGACGACCACCCGGGCGCAGGCCTTTGCGTCAATAAAAGACAAACCGACGACGGTTCCGGCTCCGGGCGACATCCCGACGACCACGGCCGTCGATATCCATAAAGCGACGCCGACCAAGGCGAAAGAGGCCGTGGCGGCCGAAAAGGGAGAAAACGTTTCTCAAGCACCGACATCGTCGGCGGCTTCCTCTGACAAGGAGTTGACCAAGGTCGCTCCGATCGCGCCGCCGCTGGTCAAGGAAAGCAAAGATAAAGTGTTGGCTGACGCTCCGGAGGAGAATGCCGGGACCTCGGATCCGGAAGAAGATTTCCTGGCCGACAACCAGGTTTCGCCAGCCGATCTTCTCCCGGCGGTCAACCAAACCTCGCGCTATCGGCGGGACGCTGCCAAGGGAGCCGATCTGAAGCAGACGCTGGTCATGCAATTCCCGCAGCGGATGGTCACGCAATATGATGACGGCGGCGCCCGGGATCCCTTCGAATCGTTGATCGACATCACCAAGCTGGGCAAGCGGAACGGCGACGTCAAGCGCATTCCGAATATCGATGCCTTGATTCTGGTGGGGGTGCTGGAGTCAATGGGAGGAAAAGGGGCGGTGTTGATGGAAGACCTGGACGGGATCGGATATATCCTGAAGCCGGGCGACCGGGTGCAAAACGGCTATGTGGCTCAAATCGACGGCCAGACGGTTTCTTTCGAAATCAATGAATACGGCTGGAGCCGCACCGTGGTCAAGGAATTGGAAAAAGAAAAGTAGCTATAGAGAGTGAGGATGTGTCAGATGCTGCGAACGGGGATACAAAAACTGATGTTTATCGGCGCTATGGCGCTGACGCTGTCGGCCGCGGTATCGTTCGGCGGACAGACGGAAGTCACCGAGCCGATCAAGAACCTGAATTTCCAGGCGGCTGAAATCCGCTCGGTCATCCGCTTTCTGGCTGACTACGGCAAAGTGAACGTCGTCGTGGCGCCGACCGTTGCCGGCGTCGTGACGATTGCCGTGAATGATGTCACCTGGAAGCAGGCGCTGGAGATTATCGGCCGCACCTATGATTTGGCGATCGTGTACGAACGGGACGGGTATATCCGGGTCCTGCCGGCGGCCGATTATCGCAAAGAACAGACTGAGGAAAAGAAGTCGCAGGCGGAGCAGGATAATCTGGTGGCGCTGCAGACCCGCGTTATCAATATCAGCAACGCTACCGCGGTCAACGTTGTCGACGCCGTCAAGTCGCTGCTGACGGCCAGAGGAAAGGCCAACGCCGATCCGGGGACCAATGCCATCGTGCTGCAAGAGGTACCCGGCAATATCGACAACGTGGTCAAGTTCATCAGCCAGTTGGATAAACCGCCGCGGCAGATTCGTATTTCGGCCCAGCTCTTGGAAATCAGTTCCAGTTCGCTGACGGAAATAGGCGTCGACTGGACGGTGAACGGCGCGAGCGGCCCCTTGGTCGCCGATCCCGTCACCGGCGAACTCGTCCAGGAAACCAAACACACGACCTCTCAGACGCTGGATGCCGGCCGAATGACCGACCGGGCCGGCGATTTCAAGATCACCACCATTCAAGACGGCTGGAATCTGGAAGCCCGCATATCGGCCCTGGTTAACAAGGGGAAAGGGAAGATCATCGCTCACCCGGAGATTACCACGGTCGACAATTGCGAGGCCAAAATCCAGGCCGGCCAAAAGGTGCCGATCAAGCAATTCGACCAGTCGGGGAACACCGTCATCGTCTTTCAGGAAGTTGGAACGCTGCTGAAGGTGATACCCCATATCACCTCGGAAAACCGGATTCTGATGCACCTGATGCCGGAGCGTTCGACCTTTGCCTTCGACCCCAACGGGGTGATCATCAATACCAATAACGCGGTCACCAACGTCATCGTCGAGAACGGCCAGACGGCGG
>CAZPEV010000013.1:0-6929 GCA_964585635.1 uncultured Ignavibacteriales bacterium | reverse complement strand
CATGAAAACAGCGGGATTCAAACTCCTGAATGCTGATGGATATTCCGGTTATCGGGGCCATCTTCAGCTATACCAAGAAAAGTATCGAGAACCGGGACCTGGTGATATTCGTCACGCCGACCATCGTCGACAATCTGGCGGACGCCGGGACCAAGGCCCCGTAAGAGAAGCGGACCGGCAGCAGGCGAACAAACCCCTGGGCATCCGGGGGTTTGTCGATACCGGCCTCGTCGTTGCCGCGGGGGAAGCGCACACACGACTCGTGAAAATTCAACATATACAAATACGAGGAAAGAACATGTCTGTACAGTCTAAGGCAGGTCTCATCCCGCTCGTCCTGATGAGCATTTTTCTGATCGGCGTGGTTGGCTGCGACAAGGCTCCTCAGCCGACTTCCTCCGGAGGCGGCGGAGGCTCCACGGTTACCCTGAGCCAGCCGATCGCGACGCCGGCGACGGTGACAACCGGGGCCACCTCGGTCGTATCGGTGACGGCCACCGATGCCCGCTCCCTTCCGGTGGCGGGCGTTCAAGTTACCTTTGCCGTGTCGCCCAGCAGCGCCGGCGCCTTCACGCCCGCGGCCGCGACCACCGATGCCTACGGCGTCGCCAGTACCATCTTCACGGCGGGCGCCACCGGCACGCATACGTTGATTGCCTCGGCCACCAACGCCAACTCCAAATACAGCACCATCAGTGTCTCCTCCGGCCAGCAGTCCAGCGGCAACGTGGTCGTCGAAGTGGCACCGTCCCTGCTGACGGCCGACGGCACCTCGAGTGCCACGGTGGTCATCACGGTTGACAACGACGCCGGCGATCCGGCCCCGGAATCGACCGTGGTGAAGCTGACCGCCGGCGAGCGCTTCGTCGATGTCGACGCCAACGGCTACTTCACCCCCAGCGTTGATTCCCTGGCGATCGACTACAACGCCAACAACCAGTGGGATCCGATCGGCTTTATTCCCGCCATCGCCTATACCCACGACGGCACCGTATCCGTGACCTACACCGCCGGCACCGAGGCGACCACCACGTATATCAAGGCGACGGTCACCGGCAGCGGCGGGTACGACGGATATGCCGAGGCGGCGGTGCAGCTGACTCCCGACGCCGCGATTTACGCCATCGAGCTTTCCACCGATGACGCCGGAATTCAGGTGCGACACACCGGCGGCATCGAGACCACCAATCTGAAAGCGATTTGTTATGACGTCAACGGGAACACGGTTCCCGAGGGGATCAGCATCAACTTCCTGATCACCGACGGCCCTGGCGGCGGCGAAAACATCGCCGGCCAGGGGGTGGGTCCCGTAACGGCGCTGACCAATGCCCGCGGCGTCGCCACCGTTCCGATTTGGTCCGGGACGATCTCCGGAACGCTTCGTCTCTACGCCAATTCCGGTACGGTGTTGTCGAACGCCACCTTTGTAGCGGTCTATGCCGGGCCGCCGTACTTCATCGCCATCGGCGCCGAAAAGTGCAATATCCCCGGCTGGAACACGGTCAACATGGAAAACAAAGTGGTGGCGGTGGTCTCCGACGTGTATCACAACCCGGTGCAGGATTCAACGGTGGTCTACTTCACCGCCGACGAGGGTGTGATTGACGCCTATGCCCAGACCAGGGATACCTCCGGCGTGGCCACGGTCGCGTTCCGGACCGGTCTGCCGCAAGATGACGGCATCGTCCGGATCAAGGCCGAGACCTCCGGCGGCACCGTGGCCGAATCGACTTTCTTCATCAACAGCTTCATTCCGGCCACGATCGACGTTGATATGTCGACCCACAGGCTCTTGGCCAACGGCAATACCGAAGCGATCATCTGGTCGGACGTTCGCGATCTCAACGATAACTATGTGATCGACGGAACGATCGTGAAAAACAAACCGCTCTTTGGAACGGCCGGCACCGGCGGCACCAAAGACGGCTGCAACGCCTCGGTGTTCGAGGATACCTATAAAGCTCCGGTGCTTGACCAGGATTATTCCATGACCGGCGGCACCGACAACGGCATCGGCGCCATCGATGTCATCACTTCCCGTAGCGGCTTCGTCGGGCAGCAGGTGGTCTGCACCCTGCTGACATCGACGTCGTTTTATGCGAAGTCAAGCATCGCGTTGAATTCCTCGTCGATCCCGTACAGCACCACCGGGGTGCCGATCCGGGTCATCATCAAGGACCGCTACGGCAACCCGTTGGGCGATCATACCCTGGTGGCGGTGGTTTCCGTCGGGTCGATGGTCGGCGGCACGGGAACGCAGAAGACCAATACCTTCGGCGAGGCGTTCGGTTTCCTCTTTAACGCCCCGGCCCCGCCGCCGCCCGATTCCACCGGCAAGATTCCGAATACGCCGGCGGTAATCACCGTGACGGATAACGATCCGCTCGGCAGCGGCCTGGTTCTCTCGACCAAGATAACGTACTCGGCCGAAGAGAAGAAGAAGTAACCGTCCCGGCCATAGAAGTCCGATCAGCCGTCGAACGGTTTCGTTCGGCGGCTGATTCTTTGTCCGGCCGGTCTTTTCATTGAATCGTCGGCCGTGGCGAAGGATGGATTCAGGAAGTAAAGGATCGAGACCGGCTCGGTCGTGCCGGATGGGAGGAAAAAAATCGCTTCATTTGTCGCATCGTATTGATATATCTTGGCAATATGTCACACGCCGAACAACGACCAGCGGTCGCGCTTTGCGGGAAGGATAGGCCCGTCAGCGCCGGCCCGGCCAATATCGCCGCCAGGTTTCTGCAATCGGCCCTGCGGTATGCCGATCGCCCGGCACTGGGGATGGCCGGTGAGACGCAGGCGTTGACCTATCATCAGGCGGCGAAGCGGATGTTATCATTGGCGCGGCGACTTGAGCCGCTGAAAGTGGGGCATCCGGTCGGGCTATTATCCGAGAACCGACCCGAATGGGGGCTGGCCTATCTGGCTATACTGACCTGCGGCGGGATGGTGGTCCCGATTGACCCTCAACTGAAAGATGATGAACTCCGCGGCTTAATCGCCGAGTCGAAGATTGATCGGCTGCTGGTGTCGACCCGTTTTGGGGAGCGGGCCAAGCGGGTGGCCAAAACGCTCACGACTTCGATCGAGATTATCAATCTGGAGTCTGTAACGGACGACAATGATGATGAGTTTTGCGTCGATTCCGGCGATCACCCGGATCGGCCGGCCGTGATGATCTTTACTTCCGGAACGACCGGGTCGGCCAAGAAGGTCATTCTGACCCACGGCAATTTGCTCAGCAACATCGAGGGGATCATGGCGCGGCTGCCGTTGGCGACGGACGATTGCTACCTGTCAGTTCTTCCGCTTCACCATACTTTTGAGGCAACCTGCGGTCTGCTGGTGCCGCTCCTGCAAGGGGTGGCCGTGTATTATGTGTCGGAGATCAATTCGCGCGAGATTCTCAAAGGCATCGCCAAGCATCAGATCACGCGCTTTATCTCGGTTCCTTTGTTGTTCGAAAAGATGTATCACGGCATCTTAAACGGGATCAGAAAAGCGGCGCTGCCGAAGCGGGCGGCGTTCGAGGCGGCCCTGCTGATCACGAAGGGAATCTATTACCTGTTTCACGTCAACGTCGGCCATACGCTATTTCGGCCGTTCTGGAAGCGGGCCGGCCTGCATACCATTCGGCTGATGGTCAGCGGCGGGGCGCCCCTGCCGCTGGAAATCGCCCGCAATTTCAATCTGATGGGATTTCATTTCGTCGAGGGGTACGGGCTGACCGAAGCGGCCCCGGTGGTGTCGGTCAATCCGCCCTGGCGGGTGAAATTCGGCTCGGTCGGGCCGCCGCTGGACAATGTCGAAGTGCGAATCGACTCGCCCGACGAGCGGGGCGTCGGAAGTGCTGGTTCGCGGGGCGATGGACACACCGGGGTACGACGGCAATCCCGAGGAGACCGCCAAGCTGCTGGCGAACGGCTGGCTGCACAGCGGCGACATGGGGCGGCTGGATGGCGACGGTTACCTCTACATTGTGGGGCGCAAGAAAAGCCTGATCGTGACCGCCGCCGGCAAGAATGTTTACCCCGAAGAGATCGAGGCCGCGCTGATGGCCTCGCCCCTGATCATTGAGGCGCTGGCGTACGGCCGCCGGAACGTGGCCGGCAGGGAAGAGGTGGCGGTGATGATCTACCCCGATTTCGAGCGGTTGCAGATGATGCTGGGAAAACCTCAGCCGGATATGACCGACGATGAGATCAAGTCGGCGGTCGACCCTGAGATCAGGGAAATTTCCAGCCGGATGGCCGATTTCAAGCGGATCAAGCATGTCAGCTATGTCTGGCGGGAGCTGGAGAAAACGTCCACCCGCAAGATCAAGCGGCATTTATATAACAATGGCAGTCGTAACGAAAACAATTCCGCTGACAACGACCGGCCCTAACGACATCATCGATATCACCATCCCGGTGGCTGAGGCGGTCCGAACGAGCGGGCTAAAGAGCGGCGCTGTGACCGTCTTTGTTCCCGGCTCCACCGGCGGCGTGACAACCATCGAGTACGAGCCGGGGTTGTTGACCGATTTGCCCGAGTTGATGGACCGCCTGGTTCCGCCTGGCCAGTCGTATCATCACGATCTGACCTGGCACGACGGCAACGGCTATTCGCATCTCCGCGCGGCCTTGGTCGGGCCGGATATCACCATCCCGTTTGTGGCCGGGAAGCTCACGTTGGGAACATGGCAGCAGGTCGTGTTTTGTGAATTCGATAACCGCCCCCGCCGGCGGGAATTGATCCTTCAAATCATGGGAGACTGAGCATGCGCTTTCAGACCATCCGCGCCGAGAACAAGGCGATCATCATTCTGGACCAGACCGTCCTGCCGGAAAAGCTCGTATACAAATCGATCACCGACTACCGCGACGTTATCACCGCGATCCGGCGGCTGGAGGTCCGCGGCGCGCCGGCCATCGGAATTGCGGCGGCGTATGCCCTGGGGCTGGCGGCGGAAACCAGGGCCGATATCACCCTGCCGCAACTGCGGCGGCTGATGGCCGATGTCGGGCGCGAGATCAAAGCCGCCCGGCCGACGGCGGTCAACCTCTTCTGGGCGGTCGACCGGGTGCTGGCGGCGACGGACAAATATCAGGGAGATTCAATCGACGAATATCGGGGGCGCTTCTGGGACGAAGCCGACGCTATCCTGAAAGAGGATCAGGCGATGTGCAAAGCGATCGGGCAATATGGCGCCGAGCTATTGGCTGACGATTGCACGGTCCTGACCCATTGCAACGCCGGGGCGTTGGCAACCGGCGGAATCGGCACGGCGCTGGCAGTCATCTATACCGCGGTCGAAACGGGGAAGCGGGTCAAGGTGTATGCCGATGAGACTCGACCATTACTTCAGGGGGCGCGTCTAACCTGTTGGGAATTAATGAATAACGGAATTGACGTTACCCTCATCACCGACGGCATGGCGGGATATGTTATGTCCCTTGGTAAGATCGATGCCGTCATCACCGGCGCCGACCGGATCACGAAAAACGGGGATGCGGCTAACAAGATCGGCACCTATGCCCTGGCGGTCTTGGCGCAAAGACATGGGATACCGTTTTACCTCGCCGCGCCGGAATCATCCTTTGATCATAAGCTGGAATCGGGGAAGGATATCATGGTCGAAGAGCGCAATCCGGATGAAGTGACGTGCGGCTTTGGCCGTTGCATCGCGCCGGAGGGGGTGAAAGTCTTCAATCCCGCCTTTGACATTACCCCGCACGACCTGATCACGGCCTATATCACCGACAGCGGCATCCGGTCCGGCGGGCGATCGGATAATGCTTCACAGGCCCGTAAACAGCCGTAACATGATATATGGATAATACCAAAATCTGGTTGCCCTTATTGTTGGCGTTTTCGGCCGGCATGTTCACCTTCGTCGGCGGTCTTATATTGTTTATCATAAAGACTCCCAAGAGATCTTATCTTCAATTTTCCCTGGGATTTTCGGCCGGAGTCATGATCTATATTTCCTTCGTGGAGCTTCTGGCCCGAGCCATTCAGACGACCGGCTTTCTTTGGGCGAATGCGGCGCTATTCGGCGGCATCGTGCTTATCATGGGGATTGACTTTATCATTCCCCATGAATACATCGAGGAACACATTGAAAAGTCGGGCTTCGATAACAAGACCATGAAAGCCGGTATTTCGATCGCGGCTGGTTTGGCCATCCACAATTTTCCGGAAGGTTTGGCCGTGTTCGTCGGCTCTATGGTTGATATTAAACTGGGCCTCGCGATGGCCGTGGCCATCGCGTTGCATAACATTCCCGAGGGCATCGCCGTGGCCATGCCGATCTTCTATGCCACCGGAAGCAGAAGCAAAGCTTGTTGGTATGCCTTTCTGGCGGGGATAGCCGAACCGATCGGAGCCGTCGCCGGCGTCCTTTTCTTGAGGCCCTATCTTAATCCGGTCGTGCTCTCCTGCTGTCTGGCGGCCGTCGCCGGGATCATGATCTTTATCAGTTTTGACGAATTGTTGCCCTTATCGTATGAACACAAGGGATCGCATGTCGCCATCATCGGAATCATTGCCGGCATGTTGATAATGGCCGTAAGCTTATACATATATTGATTGCCTGCGGCGTGCCCGACCTTGTGCACCGGCCGCGTTACAGGCCTGTCGTGGGAAGAACCTGCCCAATAAATCAGATCATTAGACTTATGATACGACCCGGATGCCGTGAAAAAAATGTATCTTTTGCTCGATGCCGCTGACCGCGTTGTGCTTGACCGCCGTGGCTACTTCAAGCACCTGCACATAGGGCGCATAATAGTCGATGATATCTTTCTGAATATGGCGATACAAACGCAGGTGAGCGATATCGTCAAAATCCGGAACCGAGGCGATGACCCGGGCCCCCGCCGGAATCGACGCCATGACACGGAGATCATCGACATGCTCCAGCACATCCAGCGCCACGACCACGC
>CAZPEV010000012.1:0-33651 GCA_964585635.1 uncultured Ignavibacteriales bacterium | reverse complement strand
GCTTTGCCCTTAAAGCGCCCCCGCGGGCCTCCCCCCGGCTGGCGGCCGCAGCGGAGGATGGGACAAGATATTGCGATTCCCTATGGAACCATCGTGGCCCGCGCGCCACTGCCGTTGCCGTTGTCGACGGCGCCGTCTTTAAGACGCACGATCCGCTGGCAGCGCTTGGCGATATTGACGTCATGCGTGATGACGATGATGGTGTGGCCGTTGTGCCAGAGATCCTCGAAGATGTTGATGATCTCCCCCCCCGACTTGGTGTCGAGGTTGCCGGTCGGCTCGTCGGCCAGGATCAGCTTGGGGTTGTTGGCCATGGCGCGGGCGATGGCAACCCGCTGCATCTCGCCGCCGGACATTTCGGTCGGCTTGTTGGCCGCCTTCTCGGCCAGCCCGACCCGGCTAAGAAGTTCCGTCACGCGGCGGCGGCGTTCGCGGTCGCCGACGCCGGCGAAGATAAGGGGCAGCTCCACGTTTTCATAGGCGGTGGCATACGGCAGCAGATTGAAAGCCTGAAAGACAAACCCGACTTTGCGATTGCGGATTTCGGCCAATTGGTTGGGGGACATCTTTTCCACTTCTTCGTCCTGAAGCAGATAGCGCCCCTCGGTCGGCGTGTCCAGACAGCCGATCAGATTCATCAGGGTCGATTTGCCCGAACCGGATGGCCCGACGATGGCGATAAATTCGTTGTCGGCCACATCCAGATCGATGCCCCGCAGGGCCTCGAACGTCACCTGGCCGGTGCGATAGACTTTGGTTATGCCGTTCATGCTGATCATATGTCCACCTGCCTCTTTCTATTCATATCGCAACGCCTCGGTAGGATTGATCGAGGCGGCTTTGAGAGCCGGAAACAGCCCGGCCATAAAACCCAATATCCCCAATATGACCGTGACCACGACGCCGATTTCCAGCGACACGGTCGGCCGGCCGAGCATTGCCAGCGCCTCGGAATCCATCGGCACCAGCTTGAACAGCTCCGTCAGGGCGTACGCCACGGCCATCCCCATGAGGCCTCCCATGAAGGTGATACCCAGGGCTTCGACGATAAACTGCATCAGGATATAGATGCGCCGCGCGCCGACAGCCATCTTGACGCCGATCTCACGGGTTCGCTCCCGAATCGACACATACATGATATTGGCCACCCCGACCCCGGCGATAAACAGAGTCAGAAAACCGATGATGCCCAAGAAGACCTCAATGCCGAACATGATGCTCTCGGTGATGCGCCGCTCCTCCACCAAATCCCAGGTGCGCAGCGCCCGATCGTCGGTGGGATCGAATTTGTACTTGGCGCCGAGTACTTCGAAGACGCGTTTTTCGACCCCGGCCATGTTGTCGGATGTTCGCGGTTTGTAGATGACATAATCGAGGTAAGGATCATGAAATATCGTCTCGAACGTCGTCGCCGGGATGACGACCATGTCGGCATCCTGGCCCTCGTAGCTGCTCATCTGCAGTTTATGGATCATCACCCCGACGACGGTGAAGGGAGTCCCGTTAAGGTAGATCCGTTCGCCGATTACTTTTTCGGGCGGCATGTCCTCGCCGAACAGACGGGCCATGGAGCGGTCGCCCAGGAAAGCGACTCTCCGTTTTAGATCCACGTCGAACTTGTCGATCATCCGGCCGCCCATGGCGGGGATAAAATTGCGCAGTTCGCGGTATTCGGGGTAGATGCCGTTGATGCGATCGTTGATCACCTTGGTGCCGTATTTGATCGTCGCCCCCCAGCGCTGATACTCGCCGCAGACGGTCTCCAGTTCCGGCATCCGCCGCCGCAGGTAGTCGATATCGTCGGTGCGAAGCCATATCCGGCGCCCCTTGCCGAACCCCTGGTACGGCTTGGAGGTCTGCCCGCTCCACATGATGACGATGCCCTCGCCCAAGCCGCGATCGTTGACGGCGAACTGCCGTTTGAGTCCCTCGCCGAACGCCAGCAAGAGCATGATCGACATCGTGCCCCACAGAATCGCCACCAGCGTCAGCACCATCCGCTTTTTCTGCTTGCGGAAGTCGCGCAGGAAGACATTGAGAAGAATCGACGGTTTCATGACGCCTCAATACAGCTTCAGGGCCTTGACCGGTTCCAGTTTCGCCGCCCGGCGGGCCGGGAAGAAGCCGGCCAGGAAGGCGACCAGCCCCAGAATGCCGACGGCCATGACGGCATGAATAAGGTGCAGCGTCGGCGTGCCCAACTCCTTGATGGGATTGACAGCGGCGTAAAGTTTGATGATGCCTAAGGCAAAGCCGAGACCCAGCAGGCCGCCCAGAGCGGTCAGCAAACCGGTTTCAAACATGAACTGCCCCATAATGAGCGACGGTTTGGCCCCCAGGGCCATCTTGATGCCGATTTCCTTGGTCCGTTCCTCCAGCACCACGTTCATGATATTGGTGACGCCGATGCCGCCGGTAATCAGGGTCAGACAACCGATTCCGACCAGAAATATCCGAAAGGCCCCGAAGAAGGTCAGGAAGAACTTCAGCCCCTCGGTGGTATCCCAATTCGACAGCGCCTCGCTGTCCAGAGGGTCGAATTCGTATCGCGAAGCCGCAAACCGGAAGATATCGCTTTTGGTTTGCTTCATCCCGTCGGGATCAAGCGATTGCACGACGATATCATCCGGATAGCGGCGATTATACGTTCCCAGAAAGGTGGTCGTGGCGATATAGGCGTTGCGGGTGTCGCGGCCGCCATAGCTGGAATTCTGGGCCTTGGACTGCATGACCCCGACCACCACAAACGGCACGCCGTTCAATTGCAGCGTCTGCCCGACGGGGTCCTCGCCGGGGAATAGTTTCAGGCCCAATTCATCGCCGATAAAGACGGCGCGGCGCTTCTCGGCCATATCGTTGTCGTTGATAAACCGCCCGCCGGTCTGCGGTATCAGGTTGCGCATCTCGGAGAATTCCGGCCAGACGCCGGCCACCAGCGCCGTCATGTTGTTGCGGTGCGATCTTAACATCACGCTGTAGGCCGAGAATTCCGGTGAGATGCGCTGGATGCTGGGGAGCGATTTTTTCATGAGGATGACGTCGTCCTCGGTCAGGCGGATGCGGCGACCGCGCGGGAGACCGTGCCAGGGCTTGGAGGTGATCCCCGGCCAGAGGATGGTGATCGATTCCCCCAGGCCCTTGAAGCGCATAACCTGGTATTCCTGCAGGCCGGTTCCGAAGGCCATGAGAATCACGATCGAAACCGTGCCCCAGAGGATGCCGAACATGGTCATCAGCGTGCGCACCTTCTGGCTGCGCATGTCGCGGAAGAACTGCTTGATTGACAGCAGAGGCAGCATCGCTAGAAGATTCCCGTGATATCCTTGGGCGGCCGCTCGACCACCTTGGCCCCTTCCGCCAGCCCGCCGGTGACTTCCACGTTGATGCCGTCGGTTAGTCCGGTCTGGATGGGAATCTTGGTGGCCAGGCCCAGGCTGTCCTGGATTTCCACATAGGCGGTGTCCTTGACGAATTCAATCAGCCGCTCCGGAATGATCAGGACACTATCTTTCTTGGTGATGATGATGTCGGCGTTGGCCGAGTATCCGGCGCGCAGTTGCGTCTGCCCGGGATTATCCAGGTCGATTTCAATATCGAATACGGTGGAACCCTCTTCCTTGTGGGCTTTGGGGGAAATCTTGGTCAGTTTTCCCGCCACCTTGTCCTTGGGCAAGGCCCCGACTTTCAATTCCACCGGCATGCCGATGTGCAGCTTGCCGACGTCGATCTCATCGACCGTCCCCTTGAACAGCAGGTCCGACATGTCGGCCAACGTCATCAATTCGGTTCCGGCCTGGTAGCTGGTCAAGGGAACAACCGGGTCGCCGACATCCACAAACCGGGCCAGCACGATACCGTCGAAGGAGGACTTAATGACGTTGTCGACCACGGTCGTGGCGATCTTCGTCTGCCCCTTTTCAATCAGGGCCAGCTTTTCCTTGGCCAGATTCAGCCGCAGGTTCTCCTCGTCGCGGCGGGCTTTGACGTTGTCGTATTCCTGCTCGGAAATCAGATTTTTCTCTTTAAGCGCCTGCGACCGCTCCAGTTCTTTGCGGGTTTTTTCATAGGCCACCTCGCTGATTGCCACCAGCCGCTTGGCCTCGGCATATTCCCGGGGGGTGGGGGCGGGCGAGAGGTCCCGGAGGGGGTCGTCGACCGAGACTCTTTCCCCGACATCGACATACAGCTTCTTGACGATCCCGGAGATTTTCGATTTGACCGCGATTTCATGCCTCGGCACGATGGTGCCGACCGCCAAGGCTTTGTCGATAATCGTCCCCTTCTGGCAGGCGACGGTCTTAAGCCCGTCATCCTTTTTGGCGGAACCATTGATGGCGAAAAACAACACCACCGCCACGACCGCCACCAGGATTACGCCGATCATTATCTTCTTTACCATTGTCTTCCCCGTAGGTTAGGGCTGTTCTGCTCCAAGCCTTTCATCCGATTTTCTTTACGAGACGGCGACCGATTTAGTTGCGTCGCCACATCCGGATCAAGGCCGGTCGATATGGGTCATGTCTTATTTGACAGCGAGGGAGTGAAAGAGGTTGCAGGCCAAGATGAGGGTTCCGAAATCAGAACGGGCGGCCGAAAGGGCCGCCCGTTGAATTCATGACGGGAGATACAGCGATCTTACTTCACAAAGCGACGCGCCGCAAGTCCGACAAGGCCGAGACCGAAGAAGATCAGCGTGGCCGGTTCCGGAACTGGCGGAGTAGTCGGCTGCAGGTCGGAGAAGAAATTCAGATAGAATCCGGATTGAACTGTATGACGCTCCGCAAAGAAGATATCGATGTCGTGCGTCCCAGCGGTAAGATTGACCGTATAATTGTTGAACGACATCGCGTGGACACCGCCCAAGTCAAGCACCAGTTGGCCATCGATGAACAACCAGGAATCATCATCGCTGCCCATCTGATAGGTATACGATTTGTCGGCGTTCACATAGAAGCTGCCATCCCAATGCACGGCGAAATCCTGGGGATCACCCGGCAGCCCCTGATTGACAGGGAACCAACTGGAGGAAAAAGCGCTGTTCAGATCGGCATCCGAATCGATCCGGCTGAATGCCAAATACTGCGGAGTCCACCAATCCCACTGCAGAACGCGGGTCTGGCCGTAAGCGGTAAGCGTCGGCATGCTTCCGGTCAGCGTGTTTTCCACGTATCCCGGATCAACCCCGGTGATCCAGCGCTCCATATCCGGATGGGTCGAGGGCAGATTATAATATGTGCCCAAAAGCCCGGCATTGGAGACACCGGCCAGGAAAAGAACCGAAGCCAAAATTCCAAGGATTTTCCACTTCATATCCCAACTCCTGAAAACGTATTAAGGCCCTTTGGCGTCAATAATAAGCAACTGTTATGCCAGGGTTCGAGCATATTGCAACGCATTGAATGTCATACAATTAGACGATTCCGTCGGCGATGATTCAACCAATCATGTCTTGCGCATGTCGGCCCTCTTGACAAAAAATCGGGTGGTTTTTCTCGAATATTGTTAAGATATTGTGGATTAGTCGATTGTGATGAGGCCGGAAATGTTCAAAATTTGGACAATAGATTTGCTCCCAACGATATGCCCCTTTCTTGATTTGGCTCTTCTAACTCTTTGACTTACAATGCAAAATCTCAATATCTATCATAAGATCGCCCGGCCTGGTCGTGATCATCCTCAGACTCGCGTTTTCTATACTTGGTGGCTTTTGGCATCCGGTTATCGGGAGTTTATCACAGCAAAGGATCGAAGCCTGCCGACGTGGACTATATTTGACATAAATCAATGATTATCCTTGTCTTATGCTGTTGCCAATCCGGGATGACCGCCCCTGGCTCTGATGCCTGAGCTGTAACGGATTGGTCACATCAGGTGCTCGAGGAGAATTTTGATGCCGATGCCGATGAGAATCAGCCCTCCTGCCAACGCCACCCGGCCACGCCAGCGTTGCCCGAAGCCTTTTCCCAGAGACAGCCCGGCCAAAGTAAACAAGGCCGCCACGATGCCAATGATGATCGCCGGGTAGAAGATGCCCTGGCTCAGGATGGCCAAAGACAGTCCCGTGGCCAAAGCATCGATCGACGTCGCCACCGACAGCACCACCAGCGACATCCCTCGGGTCGGGTCGTCCCGCTTATATTCCTCGGTGCGCCTCCCCTCGCGGATCAGTTTCACGCCGATATAGGTCAGGAGCGCGAACGCCAGCCAATGATCGAAGGCCGCGATATATCGGTGGATCGTCATCCCCCCCAGCCAGCCGATGACCGGCATGAGGAACTGAAACAAGCCAAAATGAAATGACAGCCGGAAATACTGGCGGGGCGACATTTTTCCCCGGCGGGACAGATGCAACCCCACCGCCATCGCGACGGCGAAGGCATCCATCGCCAGCCCGACCGCGATCATGAGGATGTCAATCAAGTGCACTCGACCGGCCCTTTATTTCAGATTCGTGCTGGAATATACCTCCTGAGCCTGTGCGGCAAAGCACTTTTTGGCGGCGCTTGAGCCGGGTTGGCGCTTGCCTTTTGTCCGGCAATGCGGTACCATCCGGCATGCCGATCAGAATCTTCATGGTGGGGAAAAAGGTCATTTGGGCGGGATTGGCGGCCGGCGTCCTGTGCCATATTCTGCAAGGCATGACCGCCTACGTCTTTTTCGATCGTTTCTATCTGGCCAACCCCGACCTGGTTCGAGACGCCACCCGCCTGGTCGGGATTTACTACCTGATGGTGAGTTTGATCACCGGCCTGGTTATCGCCTACTTGGCGCACTTTTTAAAATCAGTCTGGCCGCTGGTCGACTGGCAGGTGGGAATCGCCGCCGGCGTGCTGGTTTGGGCGTCGTCATCGTTGACGTACGTGATCAAGCGGCAGATTCTGCTCAATTTGTCCAATTGGCTGTTGCTGGAGATTCCGGCGGACCTGGTTATTTATGCCGTCAGCGGAGCGGTGGCCGGATATTTGGTTGGCCGGGGGATTGTTGAATCAAAAACGGAGGCTTCTTGATCGCCGACACCATGGAAATGTCGGGCCCTTATAAGCTCTCTTGCGGCTGTTTCCTGCACTAGAATTCACAATTTCCTCCCCTTTTCTTGCATACCGCTCTTGCGCCTTAGCCCGGATCTTTGTATCTACTTGTACGCCAAGGGACACAGGGCAAGGGCCGGCGTCCTTTTTTGGCATGCCTTTCGCTTGAGAAGGTGTCATAACGGTCTCTGATTGGGAGTCTGCATGGCGACGCGCGCGACGATCCTGATTGGTCTTTTCTTCTGGCTGGTATCCAATCCGGCTGTTTCCCTGGCAGGATACCTATCGGACCAGTTGCAGGCGGAAATCGCAGGCAAGAGCAACGGCGACTTCATTCGGGTGATCATTGTTCCCGTATCAGTTGATGATCCGACGGCGCTGAAGAAATCCCTGGAACAGGAATATGCCACCCGCGCGGATAGATATCGGGCCGGGGTCGTCCGTCTGCAAGCTGCCGCCGGGCGTTCGCAGAAACCGGTCCTGACCCAATTGAGTGCCTTGCAGCAGACAGGTCAGGCGCGCAGAGTAAAAGCCTACTGGATCGCCGATATTGTCGAAGCGGAACTGACCGCCGGCGAAATCGCCCGCCTGGCGGCCGATCCCGCCATCGAAAAGATAGAATCGTACCCCGCTATAACCTCGATTCCGATGCCGGAAAATCCTGTTTCCGCTCTCAGTATGGCCGGCGCGGAGGGCGGTCTGAAAGCGGTCAAAGCCGATTCCGCCTGGAAGGCCGGGTATGACGGCCATGGCCGGATCGTGTGCAATTTCGACACCGGCGTGCGCGGCACGCATGTCGCCCTGGCCGGCAACTACCGCGGCAACAAGGGGTACCCGTGGCAGCAGTGCTGGTTTTCACCGACCGACAGTTCTACCTTCCCGCATTATTTCACGACGGCCGGGAGTAATGCTGATCACGGCACCCATACGATGGGAATCATGGTCGGGCATAATGATATTACCGGCGATACCATCGGAGTCGCCCCCGGCGCCGATTGGATCGCGGCTGTCGCGATCGACGTCCCCGGAACATCCGTTTTCGAGGCGTTTCAGTGGGCCGCCGATCCGGATGGCGATCCGAACACGGTCGCCGATCTGCCGGATGTCATCAATCATAGCTGTGGAATTCAAGGCATCGGCTGTAAAGATATATTCTGGAATGTGATCGATAACGTCGAAGCCTTAGGCATCGTCAATATTTTTGCCGCCGGTAATGAGGGCGGAACGATGACGATCCGCAACCCGGCCGACCGGGCCGTCGATTCGATCACGAATTTCGCGGTCGGGGCCGTATATGCGGACGATCTCAAAATTTGGTCGGGATCATCCCTAGGCCCATCCGACTGCGACCGGATATCCATCAAGCCGAATGTCACCGCCCCCGGAGTGATGATCAGATCGGCGGTTGCCGGCGGCGACGCTTCGTACAATTATTACACCGGTACCTCGATGGCCGCGCCCCATGTCGCCGGCGCAGTGGCGATCCTGCGGCAGAAAAATCCCGACGCCACGGTCGATCAGATCAAGACGGCTCTTCTGAAATCGACTCTTGATTTGGGCACTCCCGGACCGGATTATATCTATGGCTGGGGAATCATCGACATCATGGAGGCTTTGCGCCAGATCGACCTTTTGACGCAACCATCGCTTCAGGTGGCGGGGCTGGCCCGTCCCGATATCCTTCCGGGTGACGTCATCAATCTGCAGCCGGTGTTGAAAAATGTCGGGACGACGGCCCATAATGTGACGGCCCAGCTTTCCAACCCGGACTTGGGTCTGACGATACTGGGCGGCTTCTCATCGTTCGGCGATATCGATAATGGCGGAACCGCCGCCGGCGGCGCGACCTTTGACCTGGCCTTTGATTCGGCTGCCGTACCGGGCCGCTTTTACTCAGTCGACCTGGACATCTATGCTTCCGGCGGATACTGCAAACATGAACGGCTGCATTTTCTGGTCGGCGTCAAGGGAGGGCGAACCTATTATCATCATGACACGGGGCAGGTCAAATTCACCATTTCCAACTATGGCGCGTACGGATTCTATGGGGAGCCGAGCGGCACCGGCCTGGCCGGTTCTTACATCCCCCTTGGCTTTTACGGCTTTCAACTCGACCGTGACACGAATGATCTATACGAAGGGGCGCTTCTGGTCGGGACCGATTCGCTGCACGTGTCCGACTGCGCCCGCAATATCGTCATGGAACCGGACAATGATTTCGCCGTGGCAGTCGGCGGGTCAATCGTTTCCGCCTCTCCGGGAAATCTGGCTGATCAAGAGACCTCGTCCATTTTCAACGATTCTTACGCCGAACACCCGATCGGGCTGACTATTACCCAGAGAAGCTATGGCTGGGCCGCCGATCCCGACGATCGATTTGTGATACTGGAATATATTCTGACCAATCCCTCTGAAGACGCCATCAATGGTATTCGGGTCGGCCTTTTCCTCGATTGGGATATTCGCGTCTATTCGCAAAACCACGGCGCCTTCGTTCCCGGCGAAAACCTGGGGTATCTCTGCTGGTCCAATTACACCTACACTGACTCCGCCGATTTCCGGGGCGTAAAGGTCCTCAATCCCGAGGGGATGACCAATCACCGAATCTTTGTCTACGATGAAATCCGCGACAGCAATTTCCGAGAGGCAAAGAAGTACGCCGCGCTGTCGGATAATTTCATCTCAGGTACGCTCAGCGCCGTCAATGATGCTTCGCACGTGACCGCCACCGGGCCGTTTAATCTTGCCCCGGGGGAGTCCGACACCGCCGCCTTCGCCGTCCTGGGCGGGCGCACCTGGACGCAGTTTATGGAAGCCGCGGCGCGGGCGGAGTCGAAATACAACAATCTGCCCACCGATATCGATTCGCCTGAGGGTCAGCCCCTGCCCGACCGCCTGGCGCTGCACCAGAATTATCCCAATCCCTTTAATCCGGCGACCACGATCACCTTCGCCTTGCCTCATGGCAGCCAGATTCGGGTCGAAATCTTCGACGTCCTGGGACGCCTGGTCCGGACGGTGCAGGACGGCTATCTACCGTCCGGCGAGCATCGGATTGTCTGGGACGGTGCCGACCGGGCCGGCCGGCCAGCGGCCAGCGGAATCTACTTCTACCGCGTGCGCTCCGATGACGGCAGCCTGACGCGGAAGATGATCCTGTTGAAATAGCTATCGTCTCGGCGCCGCGCCTATTTTCGGGCGGGCGTTTTTGTCCTCCCCGGCGACGGCGGCGTTAGCATCCCGAAGATTAGACTTGACAAGTTCCGTCTGCCACGCTACGATTTCCTCCACGGGCATATGAATCACCTCGCGCGGGCGCACCATCGACAATCGTAGGCCCCTCCGTCGCCGGCCGATGGTTCATCGGCAGGCGCATAAGCAACAGCCAACGAGAGGACGCTCGTATGCCGGTTCCAATTATTGATATGCATGTCCACGTCGGTCTGGCAGGCGATAGCTGGCCGCATCTGGGCGGATTTTCCGAGGAGTATCGCCGGAGCCTGGTCTTTCAGATTTTCCTGAAGTATGCGCGCCTGTCGCCGGCCGACGTCCATGACGAGACGTTACAACGGAAGACCTTGGAGATCATCGCCCAATCGCACCTGGACAAGGTGGTCTGCCTGGCGCTGGATCCGATTTATGATTCCGCCACGGGGGCCAGGATGGCCGACCGGTCGCATATGTGGGTCGACAACCGGTACATTGTCGAGCAGCTTCGGCCGGCTTTGCCCGATAAGATTCTGTTCGGCGCCTCGGTGCATCCCTATGATCCGGCCTTTCGCGAGCGCGTCGATACCTGCGTCGCCGACGGCGCGGTGCTGATCAAGTGGCTGCCGTCGGCCCAGCAATTCCATCTGGCCGACCCCCGGGTAGGCGCCGCCATGAAATACCTGGCGCAGGCCAAAGGGGGGCGGCCGTTGCCACTGCTTTTGCATGCCGGACCGGAATATGCCATCCCGCCGCGCGATCCTAAGACCAAGGCGTACGATTATTTGTCGTGGAGTTGGTGGGACGCATTCTGGAACGGCCTGCGCTTCACCAAGGCCTGGTACCGGCCGGATATCGACGGGACCCGGGCCAATATCACGGCCGCCCTGGATGAGGGGGCGGTGATCATCTTCGCGCACTGCGGCGCGCCCTATTTCAGTTCCGGCCTGCTGGATACCATCGCCGAGCACGCCGACTTCAAGACGGTCAAATCGTTTCTGGAGCGGACCGCCCGGGGGGAATTCGCCGGTCGCTGTTATGCCGACCTCGCCGCCTTTGTCACCCCCACCCGAGTTCCTTACGTGGAGGAGGTTAAGAAACTGCCCCCGCAACTGCTGTTGTTCGGGAGCGATTTCCCGGTTCCGATGGTGGAGCTATCGGCCGGACCGGAGGAATGGTGGAAGGATTTCAAGGCGGTCATCGCAGAGGGGAAGCTCGACCGGGCGGTGGTGCCGGAGGGGAACCTGCTGGACGTCAACTACCGGGAGCTTCGCCATCTCTTCGGCGAGCATTTGCTGTTCACCAACTTCAATTCGCTATTGGCATGAAGGAGGGAGTATGACACGAATCAGAATCGGCAGCATGATCATGCTGTCAATCGTCGTTCTTTTGTCAATCACCGGGTGCTGTACTCGCCCCCATGGCGTCATCGCCGTTCGAGAGGAGGGTCACCGATTTGAAACCGGTCTGCCGCTTTCAAACGCCTCTGCCGATTCGATCCTGGACTTCATCTCGCGGGGCGGCGTCTATGTAGACGACAATGTTGCCGTCACCACAAATTTGAGCGATTATCGACCGGTGGTGATCGCCCTCAAAGACTCTGCCACCTGCTATCCCGACTCGTTCATCATTCGACCGGCGGTCATCCCGTATTTCAAATCCCTGAAACCGCGCCTCGATGTCTATGACGCCCGGCAATATGACGGCCCGGACCGCAGGTTGGATCGGCATGCCTATTTTCATAAGGAGGGGTACTGGTTCATTTTCTTCATAGACAAGAACTCGCTCAATAAGGCCAAGTGGAGATATGACACGCTGATCGTTCAACCCGATTTCATAACCCATGGTCAGAAGTAACAAGGAAGGAGAATGCTATGCCGCTTGACGAACACCGGGCTCATGATTTCCTGCTGGGCGGTCTATGGCAGGTCGAGAGTATCGAATCCATCAAGCTGGTGGCCCGCCAGCACGAACCGGAGATAGGCAATCCTGCCGGCAATTGGATATACGTGTGTATTCCGGACATGCATCTCACAACGCGAAAGGTTCGAGATGAAAAGATCCACCGGGGATTCAATCATGAACGGATGTTTATCGACCTGATCAAGCAGCTGGTCAGGTTGCGCAATTCATCGGCCGGTATCCCCATTACGGTTCTCCAACTGGGCGATTTTCTGGATCTGTGGCGAGAAGATACCAATGACCCGGAGGGGATTCTGAACGATTTTTGGGGCGTTTACCGATACTTGTATGCCGCCGATCGGAAGGACCGGATCGATGCCCGATTTATTATTGGCAATCATGACGCCCCGCTGATCGGCTGCCCCCATATGAGCGGTGCGGTTCATCTCCATGCGACCTTCCCGCGCAATCCGGAACCCAAAGTATATGTTACTCACGGCGATATCCTTGACCCCATCGAACGATTGCCGGATAATTTGCAGAAGTTCTTCGTACTCAATGCCTCCGGGACGGGGCTGGAGCAATTATGGGATAAGCTGTTGGGCGGCGACAAGGAGAATGACCTGGGACAGCTCATTGATATCCGCCAATCAACCTGTTATAACATCGAAGACGATCAACCAGTCGCCTTGGGGTCAATCAAGCCAATGCAACTGACACGGGACCTCCCGGATGATCATAACGTCAGATCCAAGCACAAATTCCTTGCCCCCGAGCCGGGATATATGTTCACGACACGACCGGCTTCACCCTCATGGATTGCGGCGCCTGGATAGGGGAACACAAGACGGGTGTCAATACCACCAAACCCAATTGCCAGATCGGCGTCATTTGCGGCAACGATTTACGAATATATCAACTGGACGCCAATGAGACATTATCGCCAAGGTACGAAAAGAGTATGATCGGATAGCGCCGGTGATTACGTTCGCTCCCGCATCGGGTAAGACACAAGCGTGTGGATGGCGGGATCACTCCCTTTGCCCGACGTACCGCTCGTATTATGGCGGCATCAACTCGACCAGGGTCGCCCCCCACGATCCGCCGCCGTCATCGGTGCGAAACGATTTCACTCCGGGGTGACGGCGCAGCACCGCCTGCACGATCTCGCGCTGCACCCCGATCCCTTTGCCGTGGATAAGGCGCAGGGAGTAGATACCTCGCTCGCGGCAGGCGTCGATATAGTCGCAAACGACCTGTTTCACCTCACGCGGTTGAAACAGGTGCAGGTCAAGCGTGCCATCGATCGGGATCTCAAACGGTTCGTCGCCCATGGTTGGCATATCCTTCGCTTCAGATGAAATCCGGCCGCCAGCATCGGCTTCAGCTGCGTCAGAAGCACCAAGGCGGCCGCCAGTCCCAGCAAAATAGCGGCTATGGCGCCGATGACGATCATGGCCGCCTCCGGGCGTTTCGGCCGTCCGCGGGACGCCGGACATGGTGATAGGTGGTGTGAATACGAGTTGCGGGTATGGTTTCTGCTGTACCGTGAAGACGGACGGCGAGTATCTGCACCGGCGAGGTTACGACTTAATACCTCCGCCGGTCGTCATCATCGTAGAAACCGCCATCATCGAAGTTTTCTTCATTCTCAAGGTCCTCTTCTTCTTCTTCTTCGTCCTCCTCTTCCACTTCGTCCTCGTCGTCCTCGCCGATCACATCGTCTTCTTTTACATCATCGTCTTCGTCTTCGTCTTCATCGTCGTCGTCGTCATCCTCATCGTCGTCTTCGATTTCATCCTCGTCGGCCTCTTCCGGATCATCCAGCACATCTTCCCCCAGCGGAAGGGTTTCGCCGCCTTCCATGGCATCGGAGCACTCCAATGAACAGAAACTCATACCGTCCTTATGAAAGGCCTGGCTTTCGATTTCCTCACCGCAAAAATCACACCGCATACGATAACCTCGAGTTGTATCGTTTCCGACTGGCGTTCTTTTTCCATCCGAATAAACGTACGGTAAAAGGAAAATCAAGCACTTTTTTTCTATCGCCGTCGGCGCCGGACCGGCCTAAATGACCTGGTCGCGGCGCAGTTTCTGGATCAGCTTATCGGCCATCTCATCCGGGGTGGCCCCCTCGATGATGTCCCCTTTCTGCCGCGCCGGGGGCAGGGAGGCCGTCACGACCCGCGAGGCCGAGTTTTTCCCGACCAGCGCCGGATCGATCCCCAGATCGGCGGCGCTCCATTTGGTAATGGGAGCCTTCTTGGCCGCCATCTTTCCCTTCAGCGAGGGCAGGCGCGGCTCGTTGATTTCCTTCACCACCGACGCAACCGCCGGCAGGGATACGGCCACGGTGTCATACCCTTCTTCCGTGGTCCGTTGAAAAACCGCCTCGGTCTCGCTGATGCTTTCCGTCTTGCGCACGAACAGCGCTTGCGGCCAATCCAGAAAGGCCGCCAGCGCCGCCGGCACCTGCGCCGAATCATCATCGACCGCCTGCTTGCCGCCCAGGACGAGTCCGACATCACCCATCTTGACGACCGCGGCCGCCAGGATGCGGGCCGTGGCCTGCGGGTCGGATTCGTCAAAGGCCGGGTCGGTGATCTGAACGGCGGCGTCGGCGCCGACCGAGAGGGCCTGGCGCAAAGCCGATTCGGCCCGTTCGCCGCCCAGGGTGACGGCGGTCACCTTACCGCCCAGCTTTTCCCGAATGCGCAGCGCCTCCTCAAGGGCATATTCATCGAAAGGATTGACAATTCCCGGGCCTGACGGCAACACCACTTTCCCCGAGGCCTCATCCACCCGGATCAGTTCAATCTCCGGTACCTGTTTTACGATCACTGCGATGTGCATCTTTTCTCCCGCGTTTCGTCGATCGGTTTGACATCGGCACGTCTAATTTGGGAACGCGCTGTCGGTTTCCTGTTATTCGCAAGGGGAGTTAGGATCCATCCGGTGGCGGCGCCCCGTCCCGCTGAAGGCTCTTGAGGGCCTCAGCCGCGGCGCCTTGCTCGGCGTCCTTTTTTGATGAACCGGTCCCGATCCCGATCTTTTCGCCGTTGGAATGGACTTCGACGGTAAAGATTTTGTCATGATCGGGTCCAACCTCGCTGGTGACCTCGTACCGGGGCATCCCCGCCCCCCGGGCCTGCAGGTGCTCCAGGAGTTCTCCCTTGTAGTTTCTGAAACTCTCGTCGGTCGCAATTTTGTCGACCTGGGAAAGGATAAGGACTTCGATGATCGGCCTGACGGCGCCCAAGCCGCCGTCGAGATAAGCGGCGCCGAGGACCGCTTCCAGCGCATCCGCGTTTATCGACGCTCGATTGCGCCCGCCGGCCCGCTCCTCCTCCTGCGACAACAACACGAAACGGCTCAAGTCCAACGATTCCATCGTGCGGAACAACGTCGTTTCGTTGACCAGGAGCGACTTGAACTTGGTCAAGCCGCCCTCGCTTTTGCCGGGATACCGGGTATACAGCCATTCCGAAACCACCATGCCCAGCACCGAATCCCCAAGAAATTCCAAACGCTCGTTGGAGGGCCGGATGGTCCCGTCACCCGATCGGGCGACGGAGCGATGGGTCAGCGCCACTCTCAGCAATTCGAGGTCGGAAAACCGATACCCGAGCCGGCGTTGGAACTCTGCCAGCAGCTTGTCCTCAGTTCCGGACTTGTCGGAGCCGAATATCGCCCTGACCGTTTCCCAAATACCCATACGGAATCAGGTCAAATCGCCGGCCGCGAAGACCAGGCTGATATTGTGGCCGCCGAACCCAAAGGAATTGGTGATGGCATACCGGACGGCCGCTTTCCGGGCAACATTCGCCACGTAGTCCAAGTCACATTCGGGATCGGGATTATCCAGGTTGATGGTCGGATGAAGCATCCCTTCCTGAATAGATTTGATGGTCACGATCGATTCTGCCGCTCCGGCCGCGCCCAGAAGGTGTCCGATCGACGATTTGGTCGAATTGACCGCCAGCTTCCTGGCATGAGCGCCGAAGACGGTCTTGATCGCTTTCGTCTCGGCGATATCACCCAGTTCGGTGGCGGTGCCATGGCTGTTGATATAGTCGATCGCCTCCGTCGGGAGACCGGCGTCCTTGATGGCCAACTGCATGGCGCGGGCGGCTCCGCCCCCATCCGGCAAGGGCGCCGTAATATGATGGGCGTCGCAGGTCATGCCGCAGCCGATGATCTCGGCATAGATGCGGGCTCCGCGGGCGCGGGCCGATTCCAGCGATTCCAGCACCAGAATCGCCGCCCCTTCGCCCATGACAAACCCGTCCCGGTCGCGGTCAAAGGGACGGCTGGCCTTTTCCGGCTCGTGGTTGCGCGTCGACAACGCCTTGGCGGCACAGAATCCGGCCATCGACAATTGGGTGATGGCCGCCTCCGTTCCGCCCGTCAGCATGACATCGGCCTCGCCGCGCTGAATAATCCGAAAGGCGTCGGCGATAGCGTTGGCCGATGAGGCGCAGGCCGACACCGTGGCATAATTCGGCCCGCGGAAATTGAACCGAATGGCCACCATGCCGGCGCCCATATCGATAATCATCATCGGAATGAAGAACGGCGATATCCGACCCGGACCGCGCTCCATCAGCGTGCGATGCTGTTCTTCCAGCGTCTGAATACCGCCGACGCCGGATCCGATGACCGCGCCGCAGCGATCCAAATCGAGGTTATTTCTCCCCAGGCCGGCGTCATCATACGCCAACTGCGCCGCCACCAGGCAGTATTGCTCGCTTCGGTCCATGCGACGCAGCATCTTCTTGTCGATATGTGCCTCGGGATCGAAGCCCTTTACCTCGGCGGCGATGGTGGTCGACAGACCATCGGTGGGAAAGCGGGTGATCGTACCCACCCCGGATTTTCCCGCCACGAGGCTCTGCCAGGTGGCTTCAACCGTAGTACCCAGGGGCGTGACGGCCCCCATGCCGGTGATGACAACTCTGGTTTTCATCCGCAATGACTTCCCCGCCGTTACGGCTTCACATGCTCCTTGATGTACGCGACAGCATTCCCGACCGTGCGGATGCTCTCCGAATCTTTGTCCGAGATTTGCAGGTTGAACTCGTCTTCGAGGGCCAGCACCAGTTCCGCCTGATCCAGCGAATCAGCTCCGAGGTCCTCCACAAAGGAGGCCTTGTCGGTCACCTGCTCGGCCGTCACGTTCAACTTGTCCATGACAATTTCTTTGACTTTCTTTTCAACATCCATGGCATACTCCTTTAAGTGAAAACGTCTATCAACATACGTTGCTTACATGACCATGCCGCCGTCCACCTGAATCACCTGCCCGGTAATATAGTCCGCCTCCGGCGAGGCCAGGAAGGCCACCGCCGCCGCGACGTCGGCCGCGGTTCCGGCCCGCTTCAGGGGAATGGCGCCGAGAAAGGCCTCCTTGGCCGCCTCCGGCAGTTGTTCCGTCATCGAGGTGGCGATATATCCCGGCGCCACGGCATTGACGGTGATGCCCCGGCCGGCAAGCTCTTTGGCCAAAGATTTCGTCAATCCGATCAGTCCCGCCTTCGAGGCCGCGTAGTTGCTTTGGCCGGCGTTCCCCATCAGGCCGACGACCGAGCTGATATTGATAATTTTCCCCGAACGCGCTTTCATCATGATCCGCGAGGCGGACTGGCTGGCCAGGAAGGCCCCTTTCAGGTTGATGCTCATCACCAGATCCCAGCTCTCCGGTGTCAGCCGGATGAGTAAACCGTCCCGCGTGATGCCGGCGTTGTTCACCAGGATGTCGAGAGTTCCGAAACGGTCGACGGCGGCCTGAACCATCCGCTCGACGTCATCGGGCCGCGTCACGTCGCAGGGGACCGCCATGGCCTGATATCCCTGATCGGACAACTCCTGGGCCGTCTGCTGCGCCTGTTCGGCCAGGACGTCCGAGATCACTACCTGGGCTCCCAGCGAGGCCAATTTTTCGGCGATCGCCCGTCCGATTCCCCGCGCCGCGCCGGTGACCAGCGCCGTTTTTCCCGTCAATGTCATATTCTCCCGATCGGTTATCGTGCCGCAGCCGCCTCGACCTGCTCCAGGTCGGCCGGCTTGTCCACATTATATAATGTCACCCCCGGAAGATCCCGCTTGGCCAGACCGGTCAGCACCTTGCCGGGACCGATCTCGATGATGGTGTCGACGCCCTCATCTTTGAAATAGGCGAGGGTGTCGCGCCATCGCACCGGGGAGGTAATTTGTTCCACCAGCAGCCGGCGAATTTCATCGGCCCGACGCACCGGCCGGGCGGTCACGTTGGCCACCACCGGCGGATCGGCGTCGGTGATTGCCAAACTGTTAAGACAGGCCGCCATCCCGGCCGACGACGACGCCATCAGGGGGGAATGAAAGGCTCCCCCGACCTCAAGCATGACGGCTCGTTTCGCACCCACCTCCAGCGCCAGACGACAGGCCTCGGCAACCGCCGCCGGCTCGCCCGAAAGTGCCACCTGAAGGGTGGAGTTGATGTTCGCCATGGCGACAATCCCGACGGCCGAGGCTTGACGGCAAACCTGTTCGAGTTGGTCGTCGGCCAGCGCCAGGATCGCGGCCATCGTGCCGGGGTTGGCCAGGCAGGCCCGCTCCATCAATTGGGCCCTGGTGCAAACAGCGGTGATGGCGTCCTCAAAACGAAGAGCCCCGGCCGCGGCCAAGGCCGCATATTCTCCCAGGCTGTGCCCGGCCGTATAAGCCGGTTGCGGCAGCCGTGAACCTCCCCAGCGCAGCAGCGCCAGCGAATGAATCAGAATCGCCGGCTGGGTAAAAATCGTCTGTTTTAACTTATCCGACGGCCCGTCAAACGAAATGCGGGCGAGGTCATCGCCGAGCAAGTCGGAGGCCAGCCGGTAGTACCCGCGCACCTGATCGGATTGCTCATACAGTTCGCGTCCCATGCCGACGTACTGCGAGGCTTGCCCGGGAAATATCCATGCCACTTTGCCCATAGGTTTACCAGCGGAAGAGCACTGCTCCCCAGGTCAGGCCGCCGCCGAAGGCCACGCTGACCACATGATCCCCTTTCTTGATTCGTCCCTGGCGGACCGCCTCGTCAAGGGCCAACGGCACCGAAGCGGCCGAGGTATTGCCGAAGCGATCGATATTCAGGTAGACCTTGTCCATCGGCAGTCCCAGCCGCTTGGCGGTGGCCTGAATAATCCGGATGTTGGCCTGATGCGGGACCAACAGATCGATCTGGTCCGGGGTGAGTCCGGCGTCGCCGATCACCTTCAGGGCGGCATCCCCCATGAATCGCACGGCATGCTTATAAATCTCATTCCCTTTCATCCGAATGGCGGTCAGCCGGTAGTCGAAATTGCCGTCGCGGCCGAACGGCGAATGCGTACCCCCGGCGGGGATATTCAGCAAGTCGTCGAAGCGGCCGTCCGATCGGATATAGGTGGCCAGGATGCCGCTGTCGTCGGGCGATTGGGCCACAACCGCGGCGCCGGCGGCGTCGCCGAACAGTACGCAGGTGTTGCGATCGCTGTAATTGGTAATGGAACTGAGCTTTTCGGCTCCGAAAACCAAGACCCGCTTAAAAACGCCGCTCTTGATATAGGCCTGGGCGGTGGACAACCCGAAGATGAACCCGGCGCAGGCGGCGGCGATATCCATGGCGGCGGCGTTGACGGCGCCCAGCTTTTTTTGGATCATGCAGGCCATCGAGGGCAATCGGAAATCGGGCGTCACGGTGCCGGCCAAGATCAGATCGATATCGGCCGCGGTTATTCCGGCGTCGTCCAAAGCCGCCTCGGCCGCCCTGACGCACATGTCCGAGGTATCCTCGTCGGGGGCGGCGATCCGCCGCTCCCGTATGCCGGTCCGGGTGACAATCCACTCGTCCGAGGTTTCGACCATCTTTTCAAAATCGGCGTTGGTCAGCACCCTCTCCGGAGTGTAGGAGCCAAGGCCGATGATCTTTGCTTTTACCATAGTTGTCTGTTCCGCCGGCCCTTCGCTCAGCCAGTCTGAGACGAGACGTCCCCGTTCATATTATAATCGCTGAAGACGCCGTCGCCGTTGCGCCCGGCCAAAAGTTCGGCTTCAATCTTTTGATTGACCTGGCGATCCACCATCTCGCGCGCCACCATCAGCCCCTGACGGATCGCCTTGCTGGATGACCCGCCGTGACAGATGATACAGACGCCGTTGATTCCTAAAAGCGGCGCGCCCCCGTATTCGGCGTAGTCAAACATATTACGCAGTCGCCGCAAGAATGGGCTCATCAGCATGGCGCCAACCCGCGAGAAGAGATTGGACGATACTTGGCGGCGGATGGAGTGCGTCAGATACCCTTCGATCGACTCGGCAAACTTGAGCACGATATTCCCGACGAAACCGTCGGAGACGATGACGTCGGCCTTCCCCATCAGAATGTCGCGCCCCTCGATATTGCCGGTAAAATTGAGCGCGGTATTCTTCTTCAGCAGCGCGTGGGTCTCCAGCACCAACTCGTTCCCCTTGCTCTTTTCCTCGCCAATCGACAACAGGCCGATCCGGGGCCGCTCATAGTCAAACATGTGGCCGGAGACAATCGATCCCATGATGGCGAACTGATACAAGTGGATCGGTTTGCAGTCGACATTGGCGCCGACGTCGAGAAACACCACCCAGCGCTTATCGATGGCGGGGAAAAACGAAGCGATTGCCGGACGCTTGACCTCGCGCAGACGGCCCAGGTTCAGCATGGCCGTTCCCATGACGGCGCCGGTGTTGCCCGGCGACACCACGGCATCGACCAACCCCTCTTTGTGCAGGCGGATCGCCTCGGCGATGGACGTCTTCTTCCGCCGCACGGCGTCGGCCGGGGAATCATGCATCGAGACCTCTTCCTCGGCGTGATGAATTTCCAGATTGCCCGGAAGATCGCGCAGCATCTTTAACTCGGCTTCGATAATCTCGCCCCGACCGACCAGGACGATGGTCACCGACGGCCCATACTGCCGCGCCGCCTCGACGCCGCCGCTGATGATGATACCGGGGCCGCTGTCGGTCCCCATGACATCCAAGGCCAATCTGAGTACGCCTGATCCCGTCATCTGATTTGTGATTCCGGTCGGGGCCGCTACTTATGGGCCACAACCTCCATATCCCGGTAATACCCGCAATTGGGACAGATATGGTGCGACAGCTTGGGCTGATGACAATGATTACATTCGACCACGGCAGGGGCCGACAGCGTCCAATGGGTGCGCCGTCTGCGCCCGCGGGCGCGGGAGTGTCTTCTTTTCGGCAGTGGCATAGGTTCTCCTTATTCGATCACACCGGATTAGGCCCGATATCTACAACAAGTCGCGCAGCCCGTCCCAGCGGGGGTCGGAGCTTTCGGCGCGACAGGAACATTCCCGCTCGTTGCGATTGACGCCACAACGCGGACACAAGCCACGGCAGTCCTCGGCGCACAACGGCTTAAGCGGTATTTCCAACAGCAACGCCTCCCGCACCGGTCCGGTTATATCCACCTGCGATGCGGCGGCCGGTATCACCAGTTCCGTTTCCGGTATCTCATCGCGGTCGACGGGTTGGGCGGGGTCGATTTCCTGAATGGAAAACTCAACCTCGCCGCGCATCATGGTCCGGAACGGCTCCAGGCATCGCGAGCATTCGAACTGGGCGTCGCAGACGGCCTGCCCGGTTCCGAAATAGATATGATCGCTCTTGACCACGTCAAGAACGACCCGAACATCCCCGACCAGCGACATCCCATAAACAGAAACGCCCAACCGGGCAGCATCTTCCTCGAGTGTCACGCGGGCCGGGAAATCGGTCAAGGCTCGCAAATCGAGCATCATAGCATACCAAAGTATGTAATCGCTTGGTTAGTGTCAAGCACTTTCTCTGCCCTAAATCCATTGAAAGAGAGCAGGTTATGCCAATTGACCCATCGTGAAACGAGGGCTTTCCCGTTCTTTCGGATTCCCCGGTGACAGCCATGGGCGCGATCGTCTGACCCTTTCATTTTCACACAAACAGAATGCCTTTGGGCCGGGTTTTGTTCCCGTTCGGCGCCGGCCATCACCTCCTGGTCAGGTTCCAGATGACAGATTCGACGGTCTCAGAATCGGTCCCCCTTGGCCAGATCAAAAGGATCGTCAATCAGGAGTGTCTGGTCGGCGGCAAATCCCTGCCCATATTTGACCCCGGCCATCAGGCCGAAAGAGCGGGCGATGCTCTCCAAAGCCCAGATATAATCCCGGCTCTTTTCCGGATTCAAGAACTGACTGCGGTGGCATTTGAGGGCCTCGATCCAGGCCTCGAATTGGCTGGTAATATCGACCACAAAGTGCGGGGGCATGCCGGGCGGCAAGAAATAGTGGAAGAGTTGCCGGACACGATGCGGCTCACCCTCCACGCGCACCTTTTTCAGGGAGGCCAGGTTGGCAGCGTTGATGACGATCTGTCCGCAGGCGACATGGTCGGCGTGTGATTGACGGCGGCCATGCCCGATCCAGGGGGAGGGGCAAAGGATCACCATCGGGTGAAAGCGACGGAGATCGGCCGCGAGCACCAACCGCCGCTCGTAGGTATCGGCCAGGGCGGTATCGCCCCAATCATAGGTCCGCAGCAGGTCGGCCCCCATCGTGTCCGCCGCCGCTTGGGCTTCCTGTCGGCGGGTCTCGGCATCTCCGCCGGTCCCCATTTCGCCCGCCGTCAGGTAGATTATACCGATCTTGCGGCCGGTTTGAGCCAGCTTGATCAGCACCCCGCCCGATCCGACCTCGACGTCGTCGGGATGGGCTCCGATGGATATGAGATCATAGGTCGGCATAATAAAAAGGCCGGGCGGCAGATGCCCACCCGGCCCAAATCTACTCCACGTTCCCGATTACCAACCGGCGGCTTTGAAAGCCTCGGAATGGAAGATCAGCACGTCCTCCAACAGGTCATATAAGTACCGGTCGGCTCCAGCGGCAGCCAAGGTCGTTCCGGTCATCGTCTTTTCGTCGAAAGTCATATTGTTGGCGCGAAGGAATGCGACAAAGGCGTTCATCTGGTCGTTGAACAAGTACTCATCATACCCGGTCGTGACCATCAGTTTCCGCATCAGCCGGAAACGGTTCTGATCAATGCCGTCGGCCTGCTGGTAGAGGTAGTCGATATTGTTGTTCATCCATATTTGCCAGATCTCATCATTGATGAGGCCGGTGGAATCAAACGGCATATAGGCAAAGTGTCGGGGCAAATATGATTGCTTGTCGGTGGGAGTAAGCGAATCGGTAACCGTATAGGAGATCACATCGACGCCCACCAGGCTGTGGACGGAATCCACATAGAACGCCTGGTGCTGGGGCGAAAAGGCCGCCGCCGCCGATACCAGCAGCGACATCGCCCGGTTGTGCAGGGAGGTGTCGACGATGCTCCATTGTGAACCGGCCGGATACACCTGGCTGAACAGGGATCTGAAGCCGCCGCTGCCGGTGCCGTCAAAATCGAGCGGGGCGTTGATCGCCGAGACGGAGCTGAACTTGTCGGTCGTCAGGGCCAGGCGGGCGGCGCCGTAGCCACCCATGCCGATCCCGCCGATAGCCCGGAATCGGCTTTCCGGCACGGTGCGGAAAATGTTGTCGATCCGGCTGATCAGCGACGGCGCTAAATAGGTGACATTCAGCAGCCGACCCAAGTTGTCAAACCGGGGAACGGTATAGGATGTATCCGTCACCAGGGCGGTCGCAAAGCGGCCCTGCCGCGGCGAATCGACGTAGAAGGATCCGCCCAGAAGGGAACGACCATCGACCGCGACGATAATCATGGGGATAATCTTACCCTCGGCGATCAGACGGTCGGCCACCTGAGCCAAGCCATGCTCGAAATAGTACAGTTCGTCCGAGCGGAAGGGGGGCAGCAAGTACAGAACCGGGAATCGACCCCCGGCGGAATCCAGGTAACCCGGCGGAGTATAGGCGTTATACGGCTTATCGCCATGCTCGCCGCCCGGGTGATCGTTATTGGTCGAAAAGAAGATCGAGTAGGAATGGTGATTTTGCTTGAACACATACCCCTGCGGGGGAGTGCCCGGCCGGGTGGGATTGTTGTTGGTCTTGTCGGCGCATCCGGTAATCAGCAAGACGCCCAGCGCCGCCGCCAGAACTATGATAAAGTACTTGCCCTTCATGTATATCCTCCGTTAGAACCGGACCGTAAACTGCACAATCGATTCCCAGGCCGAACCGCTATAGGTGCCGGCCAGATTATCCACGATATTGTCGACCCCCCCGTCGCCGGCCAGATAGACGTTGCCGCGGTCGGTCACCTGCGGATGGCGGACATATTCGGTCGCCAGATCCAGCATGATGTTTTCAAACACCAGCCCCACGCCCAAGTTGAAGCTTTGCCTGGTACCGGGATCGAAGAAGGCGGGGTGCAGCGCGCCGTTCCCGAAGGCCGATTGATCGAGGGCATATCCGCCGCGGAGCCGCAGCATGGTCGAATAGACATATTCGGCGCCAATCGCTCCCCGCAGAGTATTCCGCCAGTCGACCGGAACCGACATGTTCCGCTGCAGCCAGACGTTGAGGGTATCGTTGCGCGACAGACGATCGAGTATCGTGTATTTGAAATTATATCCGTTGAAGCGGGACCAAAGGGTGTATTGCAGATCCCCCGATAGCCTCAGCTTGTCGTTGACGAGATAGGCCGCCCCGGCGGCTATCTGCCCGGGCAGCTTGAGGTCCGCCTTGAAGCGCCCGCTCCCCTGCAGTTTGGCCCCGGAGGAGAGAATGAAGAAGATGGAGTCGGGATAGACGTTGACGTCGTTGCGGCTGTGATAGGAGGGGATATCCGGCATGTAGTATTCAAAATAGGTGTCACCCTCGACGGTGACGTTGGTGGCCAGCGCCACCGAGGCGCCGAGATTCAGCTTGGGGCCGGCCTTGTACAGCAAACCGGCCCGGACGTTGGGGGCATACCCTTCGCCGTCCGACCGTTGCCACTCGGTGATCAGTTCGTTGGGGCGGCTGGCAATCTGATTATAATAGGGAGTCTCCGGATTGGCCGGGTTGGGGCGAATGAAGAATCCGCCATACACCAAGTCGGCCTTCAGCACTCCGGCCGAAACCCCGACGCTGAGCTTGTTCTCCATCAATTCGGTGGCGCCGACCCAGTTAATGGCCACGGCGTCAAAGTTGTTTTCGATCTGCCTCCCCGGGAGGGAGAAGTCGTTGTTCAGCGGCTGAAATACCTGCCAGGAGATATTCATGTCAAACGGCTGAAAGATGGCCAGGCCGGTCACGAAATCTTGGCCCCCAATGGGGACCTTCACAAATCCGCCCAGGGTCGGATTGGAGAGAATCTCATACCGATTCCGAACGTCACCCTTATAAAAGCCGACCGGAAATCCATCATAGGTCACGTCGGGAGTGTACATCGCCCGGTAATTGGTGAATACTTCATTGAAGGTCAACTGGTTTTCGGTGACATAAAACAGGCCGGCCGGATTGTAATAGGCCGCCGACCAGTCGTTGGCGATAGCCCGGAAGGCCCCGCCCAGGCTCTTGGCCTTGGCGCCGACTCCCGGAATGTCCATCCCTCCGCCCATCGCGGGGAGAGCCAGGATCCCTGATAGACATCCGCATAACAACAAGCTAACCGTAGCTCTTCTCATCCTCTACTCCAACTCTCTATTGACATCTGACCGTTATCGCTATACGCCTACCAACCTGCAACCTGTTCCCTATCAACCAAGATTTGGTCCAGGTGACAAAAACGATTGCGCAAAGTACAAAACCGGGTCGGTATTGTCAAGCCTGGGCTGCACTTTTTTGGCGGTCTGCCTAAACACCCGAATAAGACGAAGCGGACAGCCGATTTTTTCAACTGCGCGGAAAATTTTTCCTCATCCGCCCATAATTCTTTGCCATGGGCCGCGTCCAGGGGGCTCACCGGAGTCGCATTATAAGGCGGTCATATCATTGCATCACAATCAATTACGATGTTTTTAATGGCCTTGGCACCGCGCCTGCAAGGCCTTGGGGAAAACCAGGGAAGGTTTGCTATGAGAAAACTGTTTTGGATCGCTATTTTGATTCTGATTCTGGTCTGTATCAACTGGCTTAGACAAGCCAAGGCGCAGACGACTCAGGAGCAAATACAGGCGTACAGCCAGCTTCGTCCGGGAACCAAGCCGCCGGCCGGTCCCGTCGCCCCCTATCAGACGCCGGCCATCTTCGATTCCCAAGGCCGCGAGGCGCATGACAGCACCCCGACTGTCGGGGCGAATGCCTCCGGCGACCAACCGACCGCCGCAATCGCCGACAGCCATCAGTTGGTGCTCCCCACTTCGACTGCGATTGAGCGGTTCGGGCAGCATCTGTTTGACAACCCGCAGGTGGGAGAAATAAACACGGCGGCCGTTCCCGAGGGATACCTGCTCGGGCCGGGTGATAACCTGATTGTCAGCCTGTGGGGCCGGGTGCAGCAGGAATGGAACCTGACCGTCGACCGTGAAGGCAAAGTATTCATTCCCAAGGCGGGGGAAATCACCGCCTGGGGCATGACCCTGAGCGAATTCGGCGAACGCCTGGACGCCCAGTTATCCAAAGTATATTCAGAGTACAAGCGAAAAATCACCCTGGGCAAGATCCGCACCATCAAGGTGTTTGTGTACGGGGAGGTGAAGGCCCCCGGCGGGTACGCCGTCTCCGCTCTGGCGACCCTGTTTAACGCCCTCTACGCCGCCGGAGGACCGTCCGACCACGGGTCGTTGCGGCAAATCAAGTTGTTGCGGAACAACCAATCGACCGCCATCGACCTCTACGATTTCCTGATCGCCGGCGACAAGCGCGGCGACCTTCCGCTCCAATCGGGGGATGTTGTCTTTGTGCCGCTGGCCGGCGCCCAAGTCACCATCCGAGGGGAAGTCAAGCGCCCGGCGATATATGAACTGGCCGGCGGCGAGACGATAGTCGATCTGATGACGCTGGCCGGCGGGATTACCGCTGAAGCGTATCTGGGGCGGTTGATGCTCGATCACATCGCCGATAACGACGGTCGCAAGCTGGTCGACCTTGATTATACGCGCGCCGAAACCAGGCAGATGCCCCTGGCCGACGGCGACGACCTGTCGGTCTTCTCGATCTATCAGATGCGGCAGAACGTCGTCTGGATCGACGGCATGGTCAAGCATCCCGGCACCTTCGAACGCAGCGACGGCATGCGAATCTGCGATCTGGTCGATAAGGGACAGCTGCTTCCCAGCAACGTCTATCGCGAACGGGCCGATCTCTATCGACGCCATTCCGATGGACGGGTCGAGATTCTCGCGGTCAATCTTGACCGCGTCCTGGCCGGCGACGGCGCCGCCAACCTGCCTTTGGAAAACCTCGATTCGCTGCACATCTACAACACCAGCGACGTGGAACGAAAGAAATACGTCTATATCGACGGCATGGTTCAGAAGCCGGGACAGTACCTGCTGTACGACCATATGACCGTCTCCGATTTGGTCTTTCTGGCCGGCAATCTGCTCGAAAACGCTTACATGCTGGGGGCCGAGTTGGCCCGTATCGACAGTCTGGGCGCGACCGCCGTGGTGCAGGTGCCGTTGGATCGGCCCGAGGGGGGCCTGGCGCTGCCGCTTCGGGAGAACGATCGTCTCTTTGTCCGCCGCATTCCGGGGTATCAGCTTCATCGCATGGTGACCATCGAAGGGGAGGTTCGCTTCCCCGGCCGCTATTCGTTGACGCACCGCGACGAGACCCTCTGGGAATTGATCGATCGGGCCGGGGGATTCACGCCCAAGGCGTTTCCGACCGGGGCGGTCTTTACCCGCCAAGCCATCGTGGGCGACCTGCAGCGCATCAACATCGGCGGCATCGTGCACAATTCCCTGCCGCTGATGGCCGACTCGACCGGAACCTTTAAACAGGTGGAAACGATCAGGCTCGACGAAAAAGATATGGACCGAATCATCATTGATATGCAACGGCTGATCGCCTCCCAAGGCAAGGAGGGAGATTTCGGCCTGCAAAGCGGCGACCATATTTACATCCCGGAGGTCCCCAGCGGCATCGCCGTGCTGGGCGAGGTCTGCGCCAACGGCACGATCAAGTATGAACCGGGCAAGAAGGTCAAGTATTATTTGGAGCAAGCCGGCGGCTTCACCCGACGGGCCGACCAAGGGCATGTGCAACTGATCAAGGCCAACGGCCGGGTCTACGCCTCGGGCGGGATGCTGCCCCACAAGGCCGATTTGGGGGATGTGATCATCGTCCCGTCGCAGATTAAGAAAGAGCGTGACTGGCTCAAATATGTGGCGACCACCGCCTCGGTGCTGACCGGGGTGGCCACCTCCCTGCTTATCATCGACCGCTTGTGAGACGAGAAAGGGGTTTCGGCATGTCGTTTTGCATCACGCACCGCACCGCCATCGAGACCGCCCTGGCCGACAAGGCGATATTGATCACCGGCGGAACCGGCTCGTTCGGCAAGATGTTCACGGCCGCGGTCCTGGAGCACTTTCCCTCGATAAGACGACTGGTGATCTATTCCCGCGATGAGCTCAAACAGTTTGAGATGAACCAAGGCTATCCCCGGGCGCGCTATCCGCAACTGCGCTTCTTTATCGGCGACGTGCGAGACAAGGACCGCCTGCGCCGCGCCATGGAGGGGATCGACATCGTCATCCACGCCGCGGCGCTGAAGCAGGTCCCGGCGGCCGAATACAATCCCTTTGAATTCATCAAGACCAACATCATCGGCGCCCAAAACGTGGTCGAAACGACGATTGACCAGGGCGTCAAGCAGGTCGTGGCCTTGAGCACCGACAAGGCGGCCGCCCCCATCAACCTGTACGGCGCCACCAAGCTCTGTTCCGACAAGCTGTTTGTCTCGGCCAATAACTTCCGCGGCCGGCACGATATCCGCTTTGCGGCGGTCCGCTACGGCAACGTCATGGGCAGCCGCGGCAGCGTCATTCCTTTCTTTTTGCGTCAGCGCCAAAGCGGCGTCATCCCCATCACCGACTGGCGCATGACCCGTTTCAACATCACCCTCGGCGAGGGGGTCGATATGGTCATGATGGCGCTGGTCAATATGTGGGGGGGGGAGATCTTCGTCCCCAAGATTCCCAGCTACCGCATCACCGATTTGGCCGAAGCGGTCGCTCCCGAATGCCGCCAGGTCTTCGTCGGCATCCGGCCGGGCGAGAAGCTGCACGAAGAAATGATCACCGAAACCGACGCCCTCAACACGATTGAGTTTGACCGTTACTATGTCATTCTGCCGTCGATGCCGTTGTGGAATCCCGAGGAGTTCGCCGCGGCCTTCAACGGTCGCCGCTGCCCGGACGGGTTCCGCTACTGCAGCGGCACCAATACCCAATGGCTGACGGCGGAACAGATTCGCGAGCTGATCCGGCGGCACATCGACCCCGCCTTTGACGTAACCGACGCCGCGCATAAAGCCCCGGCGCGTCGGATCACGCTGATTCGAGGAACCGAGGATTCCCCCGGCGCCGTTCCCGAGCGGCTGGCGCCGACTCCCCGACCGGCGATCGCCCGCGAGCAAGCGCCGCGGATCGAAACGCCGGTCAGCACCGTAAAGGAAGACAACTGATGGCCAAGGAAACGTTTTTGCCTTATGGCCGGCAGCATATCACCGATGATGATATTGAGGCGGTGATCGAGGCGCTGCGGTCCGACTGGTTGACGCAGGGCCCGGCCGGGCCGGCGTTCGAGCACGCCCTGGCCGACTATGCCGAGGCCGAAGAATGTGTGGCGGTCAGCAATGGGACCGCCGCGCTGCATCTGGCCATGCTGGCTCTCGGCCTGGGGCCGGGAGACGTCGTCATCACCACCCCCAACACCTTTGTCGCGACCGCCAATTGCGTTCGCATGGTCGGGGCCGAAGTCCGCTTCGCCGATGTCGATCCGGCCAGCGGTCTGATCGATCCGAATGCCGTCGCCCGCCTGCTGGAGCAGGACCATGACCACGCCGTAAAAGCCATCATCCCGGTCCATTTCGCCGGGCAGCCGGCCGATCTACCGGCCATTTATCACCTGGCCGACCGCCACGGAGCCTGGGTCGTCGACGACGCCTGCCACGCCCTGGGTGCGGCCTATCAGCACGACGGCACCTGGTACCGCATCGGCGGCAGCCCGCACAGCGACATGACGGTGTTGTCGTTTCATCCCGTCAAGCATATAACCACCGGCGAGGGTGGCGCCATCCTCACCCACCATCCTGATCTCGCCGGACGACTGCGGCTGTTTCGCAGTCATGGTATATCACGCCAGGGGTTCGTCTGTCCGGAGTTGGCCGTATCGGCCGACGGCATAGCGAATCCCTGGTATTACGAAATGCAGGAATTGGGGTACAACTATCGCCTGACCGACCTTCAGGCGGCACTGGGACGATCACAACTGACGCGGCTGCCTCAGATCATCGAGCGGCGCCGGGAAATCGCGGCCGCCTACGGCGGCCTGCTTCAACGGCATTTCCCCGACGGCGACGTTCGACCACTGGCGACGGGCCGCCAAGTCTCGCATGCCTATCATCTCTATGTCGTTCGGATGCCGTTTGAACGGCTGGGAATAACGCGCGCGGCAGTCATGAATCGCCTTCGCGCTCGCGGGATCGGAACGCAGGTGCATTATGTTCCGGTGCATCTGCACCCCTATTACCGGCGCCTGTACGGTACGAAACCGGGCGATTTTCCGGGAGCCGAAGCCTACTATGCCGAAGCGCTTACCCTGCCGCTGTTCCCGGAACTGACCGGCGGGGATATCGAGCGGGTGATAACCGAGCTGGCGTCGATTCTATCCGCGCGGAAACAGCCGGCAGCCGTCGCCCGGTAGACCGGGTCGTCCGGCCTTGATTGACTACCGTGATATCTGAGTTTAGCCTATGGCCGCGGCGGCCAGCCATGTTTTTGTGGACAGTGGGGCGGCGCCGCGATAGCTTTTTTTCGGTGGGATATGTCTGACCAGACGGCGACAAATGAACATCGTCCAACAGCGCCGGCGGCCAAGTCGATCGGTCGCCTGGGGCTGGGGACGGTGGAATTTGGCATGGCGTACGGCCTGGCCAGGTCGCCCCGGCCGGTGCCGGCGGCGGCTATCGGCGATATCCTACGGATGGCGCACGAGCAGGGAATGCATGTCATCGACACGGCGCCCGCGTACGGCAGAAGCGAAGAAATGATCGGCCGGATGCTGCCTGCGGAGCATCGGTTTCATATTATCACCAAGACCCCCGCTGTCCGGTCAGACACCATTACGAAAGAGGACGCGCATCGCCTGCGGCAGAGCGCTTTTAATTCACTGAGGGCCCTGAAGCAGACATCGCTTCATGGTCTGCTGGTGCATTTCGCGGATGACCTGCTGGCCCAGAACGGTTCCTATCTGATGGAGGAGATGCTGCACCTCAGGCAGGACGGCCTGGTGCACAAGATCGGCGTGTCGGTCTACACCGCCGAACAGATCGACCGGATTTTGGATCGATATCAGATCGACCTGATCCAACTCCCGCTCAGCGTCTTCGATCAGCGCTTGATTCAAAGCGGCCATATCAAAAGACTCAAGGAATTGGCCGTCGAGATTCATGCCCGCTCGGTCTTTCTTCAGGGAGCGCTGCTGCTGTCTCCGGACAAGCTACCGCCGCATTTCGCCGCCGCCGGAAAGTTGATACATCAGTACCACCGGGCGGTGCAGGAGGCCGATGTTTCTTTGTCCGCCGCGGCGCTTAATTTCATCGCCCAGATTACCGAAATCGACTCTATCCTGGTCGGCGTCAACTCGGTTCGAGAGCTTCAGGAGGACATCGCCGCCTTCCGACGGGACGTCGCCCTTCCCTGCGACAAGTTCGCCATCGATGATGAGGCGATCGTCAATCCCAGCTTGTGGCCGTCGTCATGAAAGAACTGAGACTCGGCGTGTTGGGCTTAAGCGACGGCAACGGCCATCCCTATTCCTGGACGGCGATATTCAATGGATACGAACCGGACGTCATGAAATCCTGCCCTTTCCCCGTCATCCCGGAGTACCTTGGCCGCCGGATATTCCCCGATGACGCCATCGCGGATGCCGCCGTCACGCATATCTGGACCCAGGATCGCAAATTATCCGAGCATATCGCCGCCGCCGGCCGGATTAGCCGGATCGTTGACCGCTTTGAGGAAATGATCGGGCAGGTTGATGCCGTCCTTCTGGCGCGCGACGACGCCGAGAATCATTATGCGATGAGCCTCCCCTTCCTGGAAGCCGGCCTGCCGATCTATATCGACAAACCGTTGGCCTATACTCGTCAGGAGGCCGAACGAATCTATGGGCGACAGCAATATGACGGCCAGATCTTCACCTGTTCGGCTCTGGCCTATGCCGCTGAGTTGACCCTGACCGACGCTGACCGGCGGCGGATCGGGAGGCTGAAAGCGGTCGAGGCGGTCGTCATGAAAGACTGGAACCGGTATGGGGTGCATATTATCGAGCCGGTGCTGCGATTGATCGGCGACCAGGGGAAGCTGATGCACATCAGCGCCGTCGACCGCGCCGGTACTCGCACGGTCGAGATCGTCTGGGAGAGCGGCCTGGTGACCCGGCTTTCCGCCCTGGGAACAGCCGCGACGCCGATCGAGATTAACGTGATCGGGGAGCGGGGCGTCAAAGGATTGACATTCAGCGATACCTTTACCGCCTTCAAGGGAGCTCTGCAGGCGTTTGTGGCGATTGTTCGGAAGCAGGCGCAGACGACGCCGAAGGAAGCGGTTATGCGCGTCATTCAGATCATCGAAGCGGGGAATCAGCATGGGTAATCAGTCATCCGTTCTCATCACCGGCGGTACCGGGCATATCGGATCGCAGTTGGCCGCCCATTTCCTGTGCCAGGGATGGACCGTCATCGTTCCCACCCGTGAGCAGCTGAGCGCCGTTGATTTTTCCGTCCGCCTGCAACTGCCGTCGGCAGGTCGGCTGCATGTTATTCAGAGCGACCTGCAGGACGAAGCCGCGGCAGGACAAATCATCTCCTTTTTGGATCAAAGGAAGATCAGGCCGCGCGGTCTGGTCAATGCCGCCCGAAGCCTTAAGCATCTGGAACTCGACGACGAGGGTCGGCCCTCCCGTTCGGTCTGGATCAGCGAATACCTGCTGGATGTTATCGTCCCCTATGAATTATCGCTGGCGCTGGCCGATCAAACCGATTCCCAACTGAAAGCGATTGTCAATATCGCCTCGATCTATGGCATCGTCGCCCCCAACCGGGAATTGTACGATGATGTGAGGCGCGAGTCCCCCATCCAGTATGGAACCGCCAAGGCGGCCCTGATTCACCTGACCCGCGAGCTGGCAGTCCGCCTAAGCGACCGCAAAATCCGTGTCAACGCCGTCTCCTTCGGCGGCGTCGCCGGGCGGGCCGGGAAGGAGTTCATGGCCCACTACGGCCGGCTCTGCCCGTCGCGGCGGATGCTTGCTGCCGGCGACGCCGCCGGGCCGGTCGAGTTCCTGTTGTCGGACGCGTCCGGCGGGATGCCCGGCCATAACCTGGTGGGCGATGGAGGCTGGACGGG
>CAZPEV010000011.1:0-34907 GCA_964585635.1 uncultured Ignavibacteriales bacterium | reverse complement strand
GTGACATGCTGAAGCGGCTGAAGCACTTGACCCGTCTGGTGGCGGCCGTGGAGAAGCAGTCACCCGAAAATATCGCAGCCTACCGAGAGCGTCTTGAGAAGCGGATTCATGAATTGGGAAATGGGATCGCGCTTGACGCCCAGCGGCTGGCGGAGGAACTCACCCTCTACGCCGACCGGTGCGACGTGACCGAGGAATGCATTCGCTTGGGTTCTCACGTGGAGATGTTTGCCGAAACGCTGGAGGCCGACGCCGAGGCGGGGAAGCGTCTGAATTTTATACTTCAGGAGATGGGGCGCGAGGCCAACACTATCGGCTCCAAGTCGTTGAGCGGCGCCACCTCGACCCATGCCATCACGCTGAAGGAAGAAATCGAAAAGCTGCGTGAACAGGCTCAGAACATTGAGTAGGATACAGCTCATGAATCGACCCGGGAGGACGGGGAAAATCGTCATAATTTCATCGCCGTCGGGAGGGGGGAAGACGACCATCTGTCGACAATTGCTGCAGGCCGATACGGCCTGGGGGTTCTCCATCTCCTGCACGACGAGGGCCATGCGGCCGAACGAAACGAACGGCGTCGAGTATTGGTTTATCGACCAGCAGGAATTCATGCGTCGACGGCGCAACGGTTTCTTTGCCGAATCGGCCCGCGTGCACCAGCATTATTATGGCACGCCGCGCCGGCCGTTGGAGGAGACGGTGCGAAGGGGGGGCGTCATTTTGCTTGACGTGGATGTCAAGGGGGCGGCCCGTTTGAAACGGCGATACCCGGAGGCGCTCTCGCTTTTCATCCTGCCGCCATCCAAGGCCGAATTGAAGCGGCGGCTCAAGCGACGGGGGACCGAAACCAAAGCGCAGCTTGCGCTTCGCCTTGAGAACGCCATTTCGGAAATGGAACAGAACAACCGTTTTGATTATGTCATCATAAATCGGGATATTAATGAAGCGGTCTCCGCTGCCGACCATATGATTAAATCCTGGACGGTCGGCGTCACCTACTTCGGACGGAACAAATCGAAGGGGTATCAGGTTTAGTAAACAGCGACAGTGATGTCGACGGACAGGAGTAAACTATGGGATACAGACCTCTTGACAGGCTGGACAATTTGACGGCCAATCGGTACGAGTCGGTGCTGATTGCCGCCCAGCGAGCGCGTCAACTCAACGCTATCCGGCTGGCAAAGCTGGAGATGTTGTCGGCCGAAAACGCCGAGAAGATCGATATTGACGGACGGAAGGTGACCTTTGTCGCGCTCAGCGATTGTCTCGAGGGCAAAGTCAGATTTATATCGGAACAATAAATGGCAAAGAACCTGCTGATTGTTGAGTCTCCCGCCAAATCGAAGACCCTCAAGAAGTTTTTGGGGCGTGATTTCGACGTCGTGGCCACCGTTGGACACGTAATCGACCTGCCCAAATCACGGATTGGGGTTGACGTCGACCATGATTTCGCGCCGGAATATGTCGTGATTGAGGGGAAGGACAAGATCATCAAGGATCTGCGCGCCGCCGCCAAAAAGGCGGACAAGATCTATTTGGCGCCCGATCCCGATCGTGAGGGGGAGGCGATCGCCTGGCACGTGGCCAATGTTCTCAAGTCGGCCCGTATCAAGACCAGCGTCAGCAGAATAGCCTTCAATGCTATCACCAAGCGCGCGGTGACCGAAGCGTTTGATCATGCCCGCGACATCGACTTGAATCTGGTCAACGCGCAGCAGGCGCGCCGTATTCTGGATCGAATCGTCGGGTACAAGGTGTCGCCGTTCCTGTGGCAGACCGTTGCCCGGGGATTGTCCGCCGGGCGGGTGCAATCGGTGGCGTTGCGCCTAATCTGCGAACGCGAAGAACTGGTTCGCGCCTTTGTTCCTCAGGAATACTGGGAAATCGAGGTTCTGCTGGCCAAGCAGGATGGACGGACCTTCACCGCCAAGCTGGCGAAAGTCGATGGTGACAAACCGGAGCTTTCCGATCGGAAGGCGGCCGACGACATTATTGCCAAGCTGAAACGGGCGAAGTTTGCCGTTGCCGATATCAAGATCGGCACCAAGAAACGCACTCCCCCGCCGCCGTTTACGACGTCGACTCTTCAGCAGGAGGCCGCCACCAAGTTATACTTCGCGCCGCACAAGACTATGCGGATCGCCCAGGCGCTGTACGAGGGAATCGATCTGAAGGGTGAGGCCGGCACCGTCGGCCTGATTACCTATATGCGCACCGATTCGGTGCGGGTCGAACCCGAGGCGGTCTTCGGCGCCCGGGATTATATCGCCGCCGCCTTTGGCCGCGAGTATCTGCCGGAATCGCCGCGGATGTATAAGTCGAAAAGATCGGCGCAGGATGCTCATGAGGCGATTCGACCGACCTATTTGGAATATTCGCCCGAGCGGCTGGGGAAATCACTGACAAAGGACCAACTGAGGCTGTACGGTTTGATCTGGGATCGATTTATCGCCTCGCAGATGGAGGCGGCCGTCTATGACACCGTGGCCGTCGATATCACTGCCGGCGCCTGCCTTTTCCGCGCCAGCTCTCTTAATTTGAAGTTTGACGGTTATCTTAGGCTATACCGGGAGAGCGACGGGAACGGCAACGGCAATGGCAATGGCGCCGATGGCGCCAAGAGCGAGATTCCTCCTATGGAAATACATGAGCCGCTGTCGTCTCGTCAATTTGATCCCAGCCAGCATTTCACCAAGCCGTTACCCCGATTCTCCGAAGCCTCGTTGGTCAAGGAGTTGGAGACCAATGGGATCGGCCGGCCTTCGACCTACGCCCAGATCATCGCCACTTTGAAGCAGCGGAAATATGTTGACCTGACCGAACGCCGCCTAGTGCCAACGGAATTGGGGTTTGCCGTTACGCGGATATTGGTTGATCATTTCAACAGCCTATTTGACGTTTCTTTCACTGCGACCATGGAAGAAGAGTTGGACGAAATCGAAGAAGGAAAGGTCGAGTGGACCAAAGCCCTCAATGATTTTTACACCCCGTTCGCGGCCACGATGACCAAGCTTAAGGGCAAGGCCGGTGCCATCAAGGCCTCGATGGTTGAGAAGACTGATGAAACCTGCGAAAAATGCGGCCAGCCGATGGTGATCAAGTGGGGGCGGAATGGGCGATTCCTGGCTTGCAGCGGCTATCCGGACTGCAAGAATACGCGACCGGTCAACGGTGGTGAAGAGACGGTTCAGAGCGGCGAGACCTGCGACCAATGCGGCGCGGCGATGCTGGTCAAAAACGGCCGCTTCGGGAAATTTCTGGGGTGCTCCAACTATCCCTCCTGTAAGAATACCAAGTCATTGACGACCGGTGTGGCCTGTCCCAAGGCTGGATGCGACGGACAGATCGTCGAGCGGCGCGGCCGACGCGGACGGACGTTTTTCGGCTGCAGCCGATATCCCAAATGCGATTTCGTCTCTTGGGACAAGCCGGTCCAGCAACCCTGCAAAGCGTGCGGCCATGCCTATCTCGTGGAAAAGACCACCAAGGCCAAGGGGCACCATTACTCTTGTCCTCAATGCAAAGTAGTGTCGTATCCCGATGTGGAGAAGGACGCCGTGGCCGAACCGGTATCAACCGGCTCTCCTTAGATCGATTCCCGCTCTCATCGATTCGTCTTATCCCGGGCCATCATTGGATGGCAGGTTCACAGGGGCCGATTTCATCGATTCCTCATGATTATGATTGACTTGCCGCCTTCGCCTTCTTAGCATAACGTTGTGCCGACACTCGATTTCACAACCGATATTCAATATCTCAAAGGGGTCGGGCCGAAGAGGGGCGAAATCCTGGCCGCCCATGGCATCGATACCGTCGGCAAGCTGCTTTATTATTTCCCGCGCAAGTATATCGACCGCTCGCAGGTTGCGGCCATCGCTTCGCTCCAGGAGCAGGACTATAAGACCGTCGTCGGTCGGGTACTGGGAAAGGGGTTGCTCAAAGGGGGGAAGACCCGCCTGGAGGTGATTATCGGGGACGCCAGCGGCCATTTGTCGCTTCTCTGGTTCGCCGGGTATCGCTATCTGGAGAAACAGTTTCAAAAGGGGGACGAACTGGCCGTCACCGGAACGGTCAGTTACTTCAACGGCTACCAGATGCTTCACCCCGAGTATGAGTTTATTGGCGACGACTCGGAGGAACAAATCCATACCGGGCGGATTGTCCCGATTTATCCGCTCACAGCCGAATTGATTGCCGTGGGGCTGACCTCGCGCGGAATCCGCAAGCTGATCAAAGCGGTGCTGGGGTCTTTGGGCGATCGCATCGATGAGTATCTGCCGGTCGAGATCATGCAATCGCAGCGGTTTCCCCGCCTGAGTGAAGCATTGCATCAAATCCATTTCCCGGCCGACGCGGAGAGCGCCGAGCGGGCCCGCAAGCGGCTGGCTTTCGATGAACTGCTGTATGTCCAATGTCTGCTCTTTCGCCGCCGGCAGTTGTACAAAGCGCAGGAAAAAACGCATGTGTGCCGCCGTCCCGGGAGGCTGTTTACCGCCGTTCTCGACCGCCTGCCGTTCACCCTGACTTCCGGTCAGAAGTCGTCGCTGGATCAGATCATTGAGGATATGACTTCCCGCCGCCCGATGAACCGTCTTCTCCAGGGGGATGTCGGTTCCGGGAAGACGGCCGTAGCCCTGCTGGCGGCGGTGCTGGCGGTTGAGAACGGCGGCCAGGCGGCGGTTATGGTGCCGACCGAGATCTTGGCGGCTCAGCATTACGCCAACTGGAAGGGAATGCTGGAGACAGCCGGCATAACCTCCAGCCTGTTGATCGGCTCCGTCCGGGGGGGGGACAAGCGGGATATTATGACCCGGATTGAGACTGGGGAATCCCAGATCGTCTTCGGTACCCATGCCATCATAAGCAAGGCGGTTGCATTCGCCGATTTGCGCCTGGTGGTGATCGACGAGCAGCACCGTTTCGGGGTCATGCAGCGTAGCCGCCTGGCGGCCAAAGGGGAACTCCCTGACCGGCTGGTCATGACGGCCACACCGATCCCGCGGACCTTGGCGATGACTCTGTATGGCGATCTCGATATCTCCACCATCGCGGAGCTGCCGCCGGGCCGGAAGCCGGTTCGCACCGTTTGGCGGTTTGCGTCCACCCTGGGAGACATCTATAAGTACGTTGACGAGGAATTGGGGAAGCATCATCAGGCATTCGTGATCTACCCCCTGGTCGAAAAATCCGAGAAACTGGACCTGCAGGCCGCCGAGGAAGGATTTCGTGAGCTTTCGGAGCAGATTTTGCCGCATCGCCGGATCGGCCTTGTCCACGGACGGATAAAGGCAGACGTTCGGGACGAGACGATCAGGAAGTTTCACGACGGTGAGCTAGATATTCTGGTCGCCACCACGGTCATCGAAGTTGGCCTTGATATTCCCAGGGCCACGATCCTGATTATCCAGCATGCCGAGCGATTCGGTCTGGCCCAATTGCACCAGATGCGCGGGCGTGTAGGGCGAGGCGGGCAGCGTGGCTTGGCCGTGGCCGTGGCCTACCAGCCCGTCTCGGATATTGGGCGCCGACGCCTGGAATATTTCGCTGCCACCACCGACGGCTTTAAAATTGCCGAGGCTGACTTGGAACTGCGCGGACCGGGAGAATTCTTTGGCACGCGCCAGCACGGTCTGCCGGAGTTTCGCGTCGCCAATCCGGTGCTCGATCAGGACGTGCTGGTGACGGCCCGCAAGTGGGCCGAGGGCCTGTGCGCCGGCGTTCAGCCCGATCAGGTGAAGCTGTCATTTTTGTTGAACCACTTCGCCCTTTTTTCTACGTTGCGGTCGGATTTAATCGATGTTGCCTGAAGGAACGAGTCTCAGGTATAAACCGTATTCGATGATAGCCAGGGGAGAGATGAAAGATGCCTAACGATGCCGAACGCGCAGGTCCTCTTTTTCTGCAATTGGTGCTGTCATTGCAGACAGGGGCGTGGTATCAATTGGGGAAGGTGGTATCGCCGATCAGCGGGCGGCTCGAGCGCGACCTGGAGCAGGCACGACTCTCGATCGACCTGCTGATAATGCTCCAGGAAAAGACCGCGGGCAATCTATCGGCGGAGGAAAAAGAAATATTGGATAGTGCTGTCTATAATCTCCAGATGAATTACCTTGATGAACTCAACCGGGATAAATCGCAGGGAACCGCTTCCCCGGCGCCCCCGAAATCGGACGATACCTCCACGGCTGATCCCCAACCTCCCCCGGCGCAGGCCCAGTGAAACATGTAATATATTGCTGGACAAAATGTTAATGTTCGGACAGAAGGGGAAAAGGACTTGCCTTTTCGCCCGCGGAGATATATGTTATGATTGGATATGGTGATGGTGACTGGAGTGGCCCGGTACGACGAATTTCAGGCCTCTTACCGTGAGCCGGTAAGGCGTGACGAATCACTTGCCACTCATACTACTTTTGGAACGGGAGGCCCGGCAGACCTGTTTGTCGAGACGGCCTCCACGGCGAAATTGGCTGAAGCAATACAGTTAGCCGAGCGATTAGCGATTCCCTACGTCATTATCGGCGAGGGCAGCAACCTGTTGATAAGCGATGATGGTTATCGCGGTTTGATAATCCGGAACCAGATTATGGGCGTGGCGGTAAAAGATAGGGAATTGGTTGTTGGGGCTGGCGAGCGGCTCGACCGTGCGGTTGATTATGCGACTGATCATGCTTTGACAGGGCTGGAATTTGCGGCGGGGATTTGGGGGACCATCGGCGGAGCCGTTTGCGGCAATGCCGGCGCCTATGGGAGCCAGATAAGCTCCGTGTTTGGCCGGGCCGAACTAGTTGATTGGCAAGGCAATATCAGGGTCGAACCGCAGGCGTACTTCGAGTTTGCCTATCGTCATTCACGATTGAAAGCGACGGGTGAGGCTGTGTCTCGAGCATGGTTTTGCCTGGAGGCCGGCTCGGGAATTGATATTGCCAGACGCACCGAGGAGATCAGGCTGTCGCGCCGGCAAAAGCACCCGGTGCAACCATGTTCGGCCGGATGTTTTTTTCGAAACATAGAGGCCGAAAACCAGCCGAACGGCAGGCTTTCGGCAGGAAAATTGCTGGATGAGGTGGGAGCCAAGCGGCTGCGCGTGGGGGCGGCGGCGGTTTTTGACCGTCACGCCAATATTTTGATCAATACCGGCGGAGCCAGTTCTCGCGATATCAGGAAATTGGCCGATATTTTGAAGGCGCGAGTGAAGGAGAGATTCAACGTAGATTTGCAGGAAGAAGTCATATGTTTGGGAAACTTCTAACCAAGGAGGGCCTATACGCCGATTAATAAAGATTGAGTAGTTACGCCATACCCAGGGTGAAATGGTAGTACGGCGCCCAACATATTGTCTGATCGCATCGGTGCTTTATGCGGTTGTGGTTGGTCTGATGCCGACGGCATTAGCGGCGCCGCCGCAGTTTTTGACCACGCTCGATTATCCCACGACCTTCCTATCTCCTTTTCCCGGCTTTGATCGACGGTTTATGGTCAGTATCTCACCGGGGACCTATCCCCCGCTGACGGGGTCGATTCTGCCTCGGGAATTTGAATATGCCTATCCCAAGGGGGACAGCACCATCACCTACACCAAGCTGGTGACCAACGACATCAAGTTGATCCCGGTAACCAGCGGCGTGGAAGATTTTCGAGAGCGGCGAATCGAGATGGCCTTGAGAGAGGATGCCCTTTCCATAAGCAAAAGATCGCTGGGCAAGGAGCAGCAAAACAAGGCGGGCGGTCTCTTGAATATCACCATCCCGATTCGTTCGCGGATGTTCGAATCAATTTTCGGAGAGGGCGGGGCCGGCCTGAAGGTATCCGGATTTCGGAAGATTACCTTTTCCGGCCGTTCCAGCTGGACCGACAAGCAGCAGACCGGATTTGGACGACAGTCGAAATTTCCTTCGCTGAATATGGAGCAAGTCTATCGTTTTGACATCACCGGCACGATTGGATCCAAGATTACGGTATCGGTAAGCCAGGATTCGCGCAACGACATGCCTTTGGCCAACCGCCTGATACTTCGCTACAAGGGGGCCGAGGATGACGTCTTGCAGACCGTGGAGGCGGGCAATACCACCCTAAATCTTCCGTCCACCCGGTTCCTGCAATATTCCACGAGCGTACAGGGATTATTCGGACTTAAGGCCTCAGCCCAGGTCGCCGACGTGTCGGTGACCGCGATCGCCTCGCAGGAAAAAGGGTCGACCGAGACGGTGGAGATTTCCGCCGGCGAATCCAGCGCGGCCACGCGGGTTGTCAGGGAAGTCGAGTACAGGAAGCGGACGATATATGACTTGGGACGCCTGCCGTTGTATCGGGCGCGCGCGGATACGCTCCCGGAGCCTCCCAAATATGATTTTGCGCCCGGCGATACCATCGTCAACGCAATTGCGTATGTCGACGACATGCCGGCGCAAACTTCGCTGCGGGCAAGTCGGCCGGTGGGGATATGCTACGTCGATCCGACCGATATTGCTGGTGGCGATCCGACCGGGGAATATACGGTTGTCGGGAATTTCGAGCGGCTTCCGGACGAGGATTATTATGTCCAGAAAAAGCAGCTCTATATTCAGTTCCTGCAGCCGGTACTTGGGGAAGACGACGTTTTGGGTATCTACCTGGAGGTGTACCGCGCGGCGACCGGCAAGATCGACACGATCGGGAATATCGCCACGACGGGAATCTCCGATACCCTGCGCCTTAAGCTGATCAAACCCAGCAACTATTTCCGGCCGAATCACCACGTCTGGGAGTATGAGTGGAAGAACGTCTACTGGCTGGGCGGCAACGACATTGACCTGGAAAACCTTGAGGTCAATATCTATCGCGGCATCCCTCTGAGCAGCAATCAACAGGTCAACCCGGATGACCTCGACCACCAGGGCGGGGTCAAATACCTTCAGATTCTCGGTCTGGATATGTACAACGAGAGCAATACCCGAGTGCCTGACGGCAAGATTGACAAAAACGTCGGGTTCATAGACCGTTCCTACGGACTGCTGTATTTTCGCGACCGTCACCCGTTTGATACCTGGCTGGCCTATGATGTCAAGGGGGATTCCATGGTGAGGGTGGAGGATACGGCGGCGGTGAGTCGCAATCCCAAGTTCTACACCGATTCGATGGTGTTGCTCGGTGAACCGGTTCCGGAGCTGTACACCCAAACCAGTACCACGGTCGGTCTGGCTTCGAAGTATTACCTTGCGATCACGACTCGGGAGAAGGGATCCGCGACCATCAATCTGAATTCCTCCAACATTATCGAAGGGTCGGAGGTGGTCACCTATAACGGGCAACGGCTGACCAAGGGGACGCAGTACGACATCAACTATGATTTCGGCCGCCTGACTCTGTTGGATGAGGCCTACACCGACATTAATTCCAATCTCTCAGTGATGTTTGAGACGGCGCCATTCTTCTCTCTGTCGAAGAAGACGCTTCTGGGAACGCGGCTGGAATACGCGCCCAGCAGCGATTTCAAAGTGGGCACAACCATCTTGTACAAGTCGGACAAGTCGACCAACCGCCGGCCGAAGGTGGGGGAGGAAACCTCTAACATCACGGTCTGGGACGCTGACTTTAACTACCGTTTCAAGGCCAATCTATTAACGACTCTGACGAACGCCCTGCCCTTTATCTCATCGCAGGCGGAATCATACATGGCGTTGACCGGGGAGGTCGCCCAGTCGCGTCCCAATCCGAATGTCGACGGGATCGTGTATATTGATGATTTCGAGGGATCCGAGAACAGCTTCTCCCTGGGCGTCACGCGGGACAAGTGGCGGTTGTCATCTAAACCGGTGGGGGTTGTCGATTCCCTCTCGGCCCGGGGCCGGTTCTGCTGGTACAATCCCAACGAAGCCTATTCGTACGAGGAAATATGGAATCGAACGGAGGGCGGCACCAACATGGCGCAGGTCCTGATCGTCGAGTTTCGCCCGGATACGGTCAAGCGAATTCCTGACGTCCCCGGTGATTCTTTCGTTTACCGGCCGATCGACCCGGAGAAATCCTGGAACGGTTTCATGCGCAATATTTCCCCCTCCGTGGCCATTACTCTCGAGGACGCCCAGCTCTTGGAGTTCCGTCTGCGCGGCGACGCCGGCATTATGCATATTGATCTGGGTCGAATCTCAGAGGATATTGACGGCAACGGCAGCCTCGATACGGAGGACAAAAACGGCAACGGGGTGCTTGACGATGAGGAAGACACCGGCCTGGACGGGGTGTTTGATCAGGGCAACCCGGGCGAATTCGGCTATGGCCCCAACAACTTGGATCCCAACAGCGACGATTTTAATATTGACGATAAGTGGCGCATCAACGGCACCGAGCGAAACAGCACCCAAGGGGCAAAGAGCGACCCCCTGATCAGCGGCGCCGCCACCGAAGATCCGGACTTTGACGGTCTGGATAGAGCCAATCTATATTATTCGTACCGGGTCGACTTGTCGGATTCGAGCCAATTTTATGTCCCCGGGACCAGGAATAAAGATAATTGGAAGACCATCCGCATTCCGTTGCGCGACCCAGCGGCGCTTGACACCGTGGTCGGAAATCCCTCCTGGAATGAGCTCCGCTTCGCCCGCATCTGGTTCGATTCGGCTTCCACGGAATATCTCAATCGGTCCGTCATGGTCGAGATCGCGGCGGTTGATCTCGTGTCGACGACTTGGGCTGACTCGATGTACGTCGCCGACTCACTTCGTAGCGGAGCGGCGGCGTTCGATGTGGCGGTGATTGATAATGCCGTTGACACGTTGTATCGTCCGCCCCCGGGCGTCCAGGGATACTACGATCCGACGCGGGACTTGGTGGAAAAGGAACAATCGCTTCTGCTGACCTACAAGGACTTGAACGCGCGGATGCTGGTCAATTCCCCGGACTCCGGGCTGGTGCTGGCGGCGGATACCGGCCTGGCCATACGCAAGATGTATCGGGCCGGCAATTATATGGGGTACGGCAAGCTCGAGGCGTACGTCCACGGCGACCCGGCCGCCGCGAATGATTCGGTCATGTTCTTTTTCCGCGTGGGCACCGACAAGTATGCGTACTATGAATTCCGCACCATTCTGCAACCGGGCTGGGCAACCGGCAACAACGTCCTGATCGATTTCAACGAGATCACCGGCCTCAAGGCCAAGCTGCTGGATACGCTCACCAAAGGATATACCGGGCAGACCCTGCTCGACAAATCCGATCATTATCTCGTCCGGATAAAGCCCGGAGGCCAGGACCCGACACTGACCAGGATACAATATTTCGCCATGGGTGTGGTCAACCTCGACACCGCCAAGACCGCGAGCGGTCAGGTCTGGGTTGACGAGCTGCGGCTGACCGACGTGCGCGACGACGTTGGCATGGCCGCCACCGTCGGCGTTAGCGGCAATATGTCTGATTTAATTAATTATAGTTTCGGTTATTCCACTCAGGATGCCTACTATCGCGGGGTCTCGGCTTCCACCCGGGGAGGGGCGACCAACAACCTCGGTTCGGGTCAGGTCAAGACCAGTTATTCGTTTTCGGGATCTGTCAGGGTGGACAAGTTCTTCCCTCGGTCGCTGCAGTTGTCGCTGCCGGTGTCGGTCAACTGGTCGGAGAATGTGCAGCAACCGCTGTTGCGCTCCAACTCCGACATCACGGTGCCTGAGGAGTTGAAGAAGAACGAGGCCAGCCTGACAATTTCCAAGGGGATGACCGTCAGCGAAAAGATCCAGGCCAACTACAAGAATCCCCTTTTCTCTCTGATTCTCAACCGGCTTAATACCCGATTCAGTTATAATGCCACGGGAGGATATGCTCCGACCCAACCGATGTTCTACCGGGAGCAATACACGGCCAACGCCAATTACACGCTGACCATGAGAAAGCCGCCGTCGGTCCGCCCTCTGGCCTGGGCCAAGCCGCTGAAAATTCCCTTTGGGCTGCCCGAAACGCGAGTTTACCTCTATCCCACCAAGCTCGATTTTGCGGGGACTCTGACCGGTTCCTATTCGCAATCGATGAATCAGACCGGCAGCAATCCGCAATCGACCAAGCGGGAATTCAACGGAACGATGGATATGGGGTTCAAAATTTTTGAAAATCTCTCCGGCAGTTATTCGGCCCAAACCACCCGCGACATGAAAGATCCGCAGACGGTCAATCTAACCATCAATCCCAAGAAGTTCCGAACCGGTAAGGAACTGCGGTACAGTCAGGGTTTCCGGGCCGCCTATTCCCCCAACCTGTTTAAGTTTCTGACGCACGCGGTCGACTATTCCGCCAATTACTCCGACGATTCCCGGATAACGACGGATTCCCTGACGGCTCACAACGTTAATCTTCGCACCAGCACCAATTTCAATTTCCAATTCAAACACCAGGCCCTTATCGGCACCAACAAACCGGCCAAAGCGGCCACTACCCGGCAGGGCAAGAAACCCAAACCGCGATCGACGATGGGGACCATGGTCGGCACGCCGCTGCGGGGCATACGCTATGTCACCGATGCCATCAAGCCGGTGTCGGTCAAGCTGAGCACGAGCGAAAGCGTCATGTATCCGTCGTTGACCAAGAAGGCGACCTCAGCTTTCCGTTTCGGGCTCACCAATGATCCCGGAGTCGAGCCGGTGGAGACTGCCGCCGGCAACCTGCGCCAGGCGCGATCGACCACGCAGGGGGTGTCGGGACGTTCTGGGGTATCGCTCTTCTCCGGAATCAGCGTCGACGTCGGCTATGACCGCAATGTGCGCAAATCGTATGAATCGAAGACGACCGAGAATGTCAGCGAGACCTGGCCGGATCTGACCTTTAACCTTCGTTCCATCAAGGGGCTCTGGTTCATCGGCAAGATGTTCAATTCCTTATCTCCCAGTTCCAACTACTCACGCCTGACGGAATACACCAAACGTTCCGGTGTACCGTACAAATCCGAGCAGCGGCAGAGGTCCCAATTTTCACCGCTGATCTCGATCACGTGGAACATCTCCAAGTCGCTTAGAACCTCCGCCCGATTTGAGACCGGCACGTCGACCAGCACTCGCTACAATGAATCCTCGGGGAGCCTTTCCAGCATGGTGCGTAGCACGACTAAGGGGTATTCGTGCGACGGGTCATACAATTTCCGCAGCCCGTCCGGCATCAAATTGCCGATCTTCGGGAGAATCAAGTTCGAATCGACCATGTCCTTTTCGGTCAACGCCTCGTACCGTGTCAATCGTGATGAGTCGGCCACTCCGCAGAGCAATTATCGCCTCCAGCTCACCTCGGAGAAGACCAACCTGACCATCCAGCCCAGCGCGTCGTACAGCTTCTCCCAGACCGTCAAGGGCGGGTTGACGGCCCGCTGGCAGGACAACAACGATGTGTCCGGCCGCCGAAAATCTCACAGCCGCGAGCTGAGCTTGTGGGTCGAGATGCGCTTCTAGACAAAAATCGTTTGACATTCATGCGCCCTCGTCTATTTTGGCACCATGGTCATCCAGAATCCCCGACAGGCAAGACTTATAGCGGCGACCGCGGCGGCATTCCTCTGCGGCGCGCTGGCCGTGTCCTGCGCCCGGCCAGTGCCGCCGGCCTGCGACGGCCAACGGGCTTTTGACCTTCTTACTCGGCAGGTCGGGTTCGGCCCGCGCAATACGGGATCGGCGGGATGGCGGACTTTTCAATCGTTTTTGGCAGTCTATCTTGATTCATTGCGAGTGTCATATGAGAAACAGCCATTTGAGTATTATGATTATCTGAACGGTGACACCGTGGCCATGGTCAATTGGATCGCGCGCATCAATCCTGATCGGGGAAAACGCGTGCTGATCTGTGCCCATTACGATTCGCGGCCTCGGGCGGAGCGTGATGCTGATTCGCTTCGGGCTCGGCAGCCGCTTCCGGGAGCGAATGATGGCGCCTCCGGAACGGCGGTCGCGCTGCACTTGATTGAGCTGATGTCGGTCTCGCCGCCTTCGATCGGCGTCGACGTCGTCCTCTTCGATGGCGAGGATTACGGTCCATCCGGCCGCTTGGATCAGTACCTGCTCGGATCGGCTTATTTTGCGTCGCACAACCGCACCGCCTACGCGTTTGGCATTCTTATCGATATGGTCGGCGATCGGGATTTGCACATATATCGCGAGGGGTACTCGGAACAGCACGCCCGGCAGGTCAACGATTTGATCTGGCGGGCGGCCGCCGCCGCGGGAGAGAAAGCCTTTATCGACAGCGTCGGGGCCGAAGTTGTGGACGATCACATGTCACTCTTGGCGGCCGGCATTCGCACCGTGGACATTATTGATTTCACCTATCCCTACTGGCACACGCAGGCCGACACCCCGGACAAATGTTCACCGGCCTCGCTGCAGTCGGTGGGGCGAGTCATTCTGGACGTTGTCTATGACCAATAAGAACGAACAATCGCTGCGTGATCTGCGCGATTTTCCGGCCGTGGAAATATTAGCCGGCGACGCGGCGTTGGCTACCTATGTCGAAACGCTGACCCGCCCGCTGGTGATCAAGGTTGTGCAGGCGGTCATTGCCGCCCATAAGGAGCGTTTTCAGGCCGGCGATACGATGATGACGACCGGCGATTTGGTAAAGGCGGCCGTCCGCGAATTGCAGCGGCTGTCGGGGATGAAGCTGTCGCCGCTGATCAACGCCACCGGCATAATCATTCACACCAATCTTGGACGGGCGCCGCTGTCCGAGGCAATGATGTGGCAGGCGGTTGCCATCGCCACGGGGTACAGCAATCTTGAATATGAGATCGCCGGCGGACGGCGCGGGTCGCGCGGTATCTTCGTCGAGCATCTCCTGGCCGTGCTCGCTGACACCGAGGCTGGGACGATCGTCAACAACAACGCCGCGGCGTTATTCATCATGCTCAATACGCTGGCACCGCGACAGGGCGTGATCATTTCGCGAGGAGAACTAGTGCAGATAGGGGGCGGGTTCCGAATTCCGGACATCATGATCAAATCCGGCGTCCGGCTGGTCGAGGTCGGCACGACCAACCGCACGACGATTGAAGATTATCGCCAAGCGGTGACGGAACGCACCCGGATGATTCTCAAAGTGCATCGCTCAAATTTCACGCAGGTCGGATTTGTTCAGGAAGCGCCGCTGGGACAACTGGCCGACCTGTGCCGGGAGCGCAAGATACTGTTGGCGCACGATCTGGGATCGGGATTGTTCGCTTTTCCACCCGGACTGACCATGTCCGGCGAGCCGACCGTGGCGGAGTCGGTTAGGGCCGGGGCTGACCTGACCTGTTTTTCGGGCGATAAGCTTTTGGGCGGCGCCCAGGCCGGCCTGATCGTGGGACGAGGCGATCTGATCGCCCGCATCAAGAAGAATCCGCTCTTTCGAACGATTCGCTGCGACAAGCTGGTCTTCGCCATTACATCCCAGGTTTTGCAGTCGTATTTGAAGGGGACCCCATTCGTCGATGTACCGGTCTGGCGGATGATCACCATTCCGGTCGGCGATTTGAAGCGGCGGGGAGAGGCGATTGTCGCCGCCTGCCCCGGTCGTGATATGGTTCTGGTCGCCACCGAGGCATATCTTGGCGGGGGTACGACGCCGTCGCAGACGATTCCCTCTTTGGCGCTGTCGCTGCGATCAGGCGGGAACGCCACCGCCTTGTCGCGCAAGTTTCGTCTCTGGTCGCGGCCGATCATCGGGCGGGTGGAGAGCGACGATTTCCTGCTCGACTTGCGGACCGTTGCCCCCGATGATGACACCGTCGTCATCGCCGCCATTAATCAAATCCTGAGGTAAAACCATGTTCGTCCTCGGCACGGCCGGGCATATTGACCATGGCAAATCATTGCTGGTGCAGGCGCTGACCGGCATCAATCCCGACCGGTTGCCGGAGGAGCAGGCGCGGGGAATGACAATCGATCTGGGATTCGCCTGGCTTCGTCTGCCCAACGGTGATGAGATCGGGTTAATCGACGTCCCCGGACATGAACGGTTTGTGCGGAACATGGTGGCAGGCGCCGGCGGTATCAACGCCGCCATGCTGGTGGTGGCGGCCGACGACGGCTGGATGCCCCAGACGCAGGAGCATGTCGACATCCTCAATCTTTTGGGCATTCGTCATGGATTCGTGGCGTTGACCAAGATCGACCTGGTGGAGCCTGATTGGCGCGAGCTCGTCGCGGCCGATATCAAGGCGCGCCTGGCCGGAACGTTTTTGGCCGATGCCCCGATCGTGCCGGTTTCCTCGGTGACCGGCGAGGGGGTCGGCGATGTCGTGGAAGCGTTGACCGGGCTGGCGGGGAAAGTGAGTTTGGTCGACGACATCGGCAAATCCCGGCTGTTCATCGATCGGGTGTTCGTCTTGACCGGCATCGGCGTCGTCATCACCGGCACGAGTCGCGGCGGGGGATATTCGGCCGACGCCGACGTCTATCATTTCCCATCGGGGGCGAGCCTGCGAATTCGCTCGTTGCAGTCGCACGAACGGACTGTGGCCCGGGTGGGGCCGGGATACCGAGCTGCCATCAACCTGACCGGTGGCGACCGGGATCGCGTCAAGCGGGGAGACGTCATCACCGGATTTCGTTACCAGGGAACGCCGACCTGCTTTGCGGCCTATGTCACCAACCTGCCCCACTCCGGCTTTGTCCTGAAGGAGGGGCGCCGGGTGCTCTGTATCCTCGGTACGACGGAGACCGACGCCATCATGCGACCCTTCGATAATGACGGTATTCCTCCCGGAAAGTCGGGCCTGGCAATCCTGAAGACGGCGTTGCCATTGGCCGCCTTTGTTCGCGACAATTTTATCCTTCGTCTACCCACCCCCCAGGTGACGGTCGGCGGCGGCCTGATATTGGACATTCTTGATACTTATCCGCGGAGAAAAGATCTTCCCCGGATGCAGGAGTATCTGAAGGCCCGCGTCACCGGCGATCTGTCTCAGATCGTGCTGACCGAAATGGGCAAACGGTTGTTCAGCCCGGCCGATGGATTTCTGACGTATGTCGATTTTTCGGCTGAGGAGATTGACCGCGAAGTGACGCGCCTTGAGGATCAGGGTGAGATCATTCGTTTTGAGGGCGCCCTAGCCCTTCACAAGATCATCGCTTCCGTGCAGGAATCAATCGCCGGTCCGCTGGGCCGAACCCACGCCCAGAAATCATACTTGAAGGGATTGAAGGCTGATGAGTTGGCCCGTCAGATCGGCCGTTCTCCCGACGACCAGTTTCAGACGGCGTTGCGATATCTGGAGCACACCGGTCGCCTGAAGCGTTCGCAGCAGTTTTATCACCTGCCCGATTTTGCCCCGGCGCTTGACGGCGCCATGACGCGCGAAGCTGACCGGATAGTTGTTGAAATGGAGCAGGCAGGGCATAATTATCTGTCGCTCGAGGAACTCGAAGCCCGTCATCGAGGGTGTCGTCGCACCCTGAATTTTCTGCGGGATAACGGCCGTCTGGTGATCATCGGCTCTCAATATGTCATGACCGGCCCGACCTGGCACGCGATAGTCGAATACGTCGAGGAGAAGCTGACTCGGGACGGCCAGGTGACGGTGGCCGAGTATCGCGATCGGTTCGGCAGCAGCCGCAAGTATGCCCTGCCGGTGCTGGAGCATCTGGATCGGATCGGCATTACCCGCCGCGAGGGTGATGTTCGTGTCAAAGGAGGCCGTTTCGGTGAACGTCATACTGTATAATGGAAGGATTTACCCGCAGGCTCCCTTGCGGAAACGGCCATCGGTGGTGGTTCTATCGGGCAACAACATCGTGGCCGTGGGGCACGATCCCGCGAACATGACGAGGCAATTTCCCCACCATCGCCCCGTGAACCTGGAAGGCCGAGCGGTTATTCCCGGTCTGGTAGACAGCCACACCCATTTATATTTCTGGGCGATCTCACTCGGCGCGGTGCATCTCGACGGTATTGTCGATTTTTCCAAGGCATTGACAAAGGTCGGCGTTTTCGCCCGCGGTCTCGGAACGAATGCTTGGGTTTTCGGCGACGGCTGGTCGGCCGACCGATGGCGCCCGTATCATCTACCGACGGCCGCCGAATTGGATCAGGTGACCGGCGGTCGCCCCGCGGCGTTGTTCAGCAAGGATCAACATATCCTTTGGGTCAATTCCAAAGCGCTGGAGCTGGCTGGTATTAAACGCACCACGCCTGATCCGGCGGGGGGCAGGATCGATCGCGATCCGGTCAGCGGAGAGCCGACCGGCATGCTTCGCGAAATCCCGGGATATTTCCCGGTAATCAAGCTGATCAGCCGCCCCGATTCTCAGCGGATCATGAAAGCCTGGCGGGAAGCGACTCGCATCGCCTACAGTCGAGGCGTGACCGGCTTTCATTCCATGGATGGTCCCGAGGCGTGGGAATTTTTCAGGCTCATGCAATCGCAAAGAAAGCTCGGGTTCCGCGTGCATTATTACTTTCCCGTGAGCAAGCTCGATGATCTGATTGCCAAGCGCGTTATCTCCGGTTATGGCGACCGGACGCTGCAAGTTGGAGGCGTTAAAATCTTTGCCGATGGGTCGCTGGGGGCGCAGACGGCGTTGATGCGTAAACCGTATCTAGGGGGCCGGGGTGGCCTCGGAGTCGAAATCACGTCCCCAAAGGATATGATGGCGTATATCGGGCAGGCTTCCCGACATCGTCTGGCCTGCGCCGTCCACGCCATCGGCGATCGGGCGGTGGGGGGCGTGATAACCGCCTATGAGAGGGCGGGTAGCGATCTTCCGCTTCGTCATCGCATCGAGCACTTGCAGTTGATTTCGCGACAGGATGTCGCGCGTCTGAAAAAGGCCGGAGTCATCGCCTCGATGCAACCAAGCCATTGTCCGTCCGATCGCGTGCTGGTGGCGACCTATTGGGGGGCACGGGGAAGGAATGCCTTCATTTTCAAGACGCTGCTGGAGCGGGGTATTCCGCTGGCTTTTGGCTCCGACTGCCCGATTGAGCCGCTTGATCCACTGGCCGGAATCCATGCCGCAGTCAATCGGACCGGATGCGGGGAGCGCGGTGGGCGTTTCTATCCTGAGGAATGCCTGAGCGTTGCGGATGCGGTGGCCGGTTTTACCCTCGGCCCGGCTTATGCCTCCGGGCGGGAGTCGTTTTCCGGGAAAATCGTCCCCGGGTATCAGGCCGACCTGGTCATCTTGAATGATGACATTTATTCCGTGCCCAAATCCACGATATATAAGGCAGGCATATCGGCGACCATTTTCGATGGCAAGGTTGTTTATCGTGGTGATGGCGCCCCCCGTGGACTCTGAAATCTTCCCCGTCCGTCTGGCCGATATGTCGTTGTCGGGCAATCGGCTATTAATCAGGGCCGGCGCCATAATAAAATCCCATATTTATCCGATATTTGAGAGGAAACGATACGTATATGGATTTTGCCATTTGTTTCTGCGGACGCTAACATGATGCCCCCTCAGCCGGGCGAGGAGCAACGATGACGAAGACCAAGGAACAGATTCTCCAGCAGATTGACGAAGCCGGAGTCAAGTTTATCAGGCTTTGCTTCACCGATATTCTCGGGCGACTCAAGGGGATGGCGATTACCCGGTCGGAGATCGAAGAAGTTCTCGAAACCGGCCAAGGATTCGATGGTTCGTCGGTGGAAGGGTTTGTCCGGATCGAAGAGTCGGACTTGATGGCGGTGCCGGATCTCCGTTCCTTCCGAATCTTCCCCTGGCTGATCGGCGGGGAGAAGGTGGCGATGATGTTTTGCGATATCGAAACGCCACATGGGCAGCCGTATGCCGGTGATCCCCGCCATGTCTTGCGGCGGGCGCTGGCCAAGCTGAAGGAAAAGCGCTGGACATTTTACACCGGCCCGGAGATCGAGTATTTTTATTTCAAGAACGACAAGACGCCGGAAGCGCTAGACCACGGCGGGTATTTCGACTACGCCACGGTGGATATCGGGACCACCCTTCGCAAGAAGACGGTCAATGCCCTCGAGATGATCGGTATCGCGGTGGAATGCTCTCATCATGAGGTGGCGCCATCGCAGCAGGAAATCGACCTGAAATACCAGGACGCGCTGGTCATGGCCGATTTTGCCCAACTCTATCGCTTCATTGTCAAGGAGATCGCCCAAAACGAAGGATACTACGCGACCTTTATGCCGAAGCCGCTGCTTCATGAAAACGGCTCCGGAATGCACACGCATATGTCGATTTTTGAGAATGGACGGAATCTGTTCTTTGATCCCGACGATCAATACAAGCTATCGGTTCTGGCCAAGCAGTTCACGGCCGGAATTCTGACTCATATCCGTGAAATCTGTCTGATCACCAACCAATGGGTCAATTCCTACAAACGGCTGGTTCCAGGATATGAAGCGCCCGTCTATATTTCCTGGGGACGACGCAATCGATCCTCGTTGGTTCGGGTGCCGATGTACAAAGTCGGCAAGGAAAAGTCGACCCGGATCGAGGTCCGTTCCCCCGATCCCGCCGGCAACCCCTATTTGGCCTTTGCCGTCCTGCTGGCGGCCGGTCTCAAGGGGATCGAGATGAAGTATCAACTGCCCGATCCGGTGGAACAAAATATTTTTGATATGACGCCGCGGGAGCGGGAGCAGATGGCGATACCGTCGTTGCCGGGGACGCTGGAGGAGGCGATCAGCGTTACGGAAAAATCCAGTCTCGTCCGAGACACGCTCGGCGATCATGTCTTCGAGCAGTTGCTGGCCAACAAACGCGTCGAATGGGACGCCTATCGTATCCATGTCAGCCAGTACGAAATAGACAATTTCCTGCCTATGCTGTAGGTCGCCGGGAACATGATAGGATCATCACGTGCCGACAATTGATATCGGTGAGATTTCCCTCTATTTTGCCTCGCAGGGAAGCGGCCTGCCGCTTCTGTTCCTGCACGGATTCACGTTGGATCATCGCATGTGGCGGCTTCAGGTGGAGTATTTCTCCGGCAAGTACCGGGTTATCACCTACGATTCACGCGGCCATGGCCAGTCACGCTGCCCGGATAGCGGGTATTCCCTGGACGATCGGGTCGGCGATCTTCAACGACTGATTGAGCGCCTGGAATTGGGCCGGGTTCATCTGGTCGGGCTGTCTATGGGCGGGGCGACGGCATTAGCCTTTGCCATCGACCATCCTGAAGCACTCCGGTCGCTGACGTTGGTCGATACCTCAGCCGGCGGATTCGCCACGCCCCGCAAGGTCACCGACCTGTGCGAGGTGGCGGTGGCGCGCGGCGTCGAGGAGGCCAAGCGGCGTTGGATGAGAACTACTCTGTTCTACTATGCCAACCGCAACGAGTCTTTGCGCCGCGAATTGGCGGAAATGATGGCCGACCACTGCGGCCACATCTGGCTTGACCCCAAGCGGGGGACTTATCCAGCACGAAACGATATCGACGGAGCGAAGGGGATCACCGTTCCAACGCTGATCTTCGTCGGCGAAAAAGATCGCAGCTTTTTGCCCCTGGCCCGGCAGCTTCACCAGAACATCGTCTCCTCGGAGATCGACATCGTCCCCGATGTGGGACATATGCTCAATATGGAGGCTCCCGAGCACTTCAATTTTCGATTAGAGCAATTCCTTCAACGAGTGATGCCGTAACAGTTCCCCGCCCGCCGCCCCGGCCGCAGAACAAATCGGAACAGCGACCGCGCCAAAAGCCAAAAAGGGCTTGCCTCCGGTGGGAGAATCCGTAATCTTATCTTGCTCTGACGGGTAAGCGTGAAGAGGGTGTCAACCGGGTGATCGATGGAGTACGATTGAAGGCAGACATGGAATCGCCGAAGCCAAGAGCGGGGGAGACGGGTATGAATAGGCTGGCGCAATTGGCGGTGTTTATCTCCGGTTCGGGATCCAACCTTCAGGCGATCATCGACCGCTGTCAGGATGGAACGATTCCGGCCAAGGTTGCCCTGGTCGTCTCCAGCAGCCCCGACGCCTATGGTCTGATCCGGGCCGAAAAAGCCGGTATCGATCGGGTCGTCCATCGGCGGAAGGATTTTTCCGACGGCGCCGCCGCGGATCAGCAGTTGTTGAATCTGCTGCAGTCGCATCGGATCGACCTGATCGCCTTGGCCGGGTATTTGAAGATGGTGTCGCCGGTGATAATCAGCCGCTTCAGAGGACGGGTGGTCAACATCCATCCGGGGATTCTGCCCCGGTACGGCGGCAAGGGAATGTATGGCCTGCATGTGCATGAAGCGGTTATCGCCAATAAAGAAAGGGAGACCGGTGTGACGGTGCATCTGGTCGATGAGGTCTACGACCATGGTCAAATTCTGGCCTGCCAAAAGGTGCCGGTGCGGCCGGATGACACGCCGGAAACGCTGGCCGCGCGGGTGCTGGAGGTTGAGCATGCGCTGTATCCCGCGGTCATCAGCGATCTGTGTGATAAGATTTTGAAGGGAAGCCTGCAATGAAGGAAGTCTTGACCACCAACATAGCGGAGTACCCGCTGCATTCGCGCGGCAAGGTGCGCGACGTCTACGACCTGGGGGACAGCCTGCTGATTGTGGCCACCGATCGGATCTCCGCCTTCGACGTCATCATGCCCAACGGTATTCCGGGACGCGGGGCGCTGCTGACCGCGATTTCCGTGTTCTGGTTTGATTATCTGAAGGATGTCGCCGCCAACCATTTGATCACGGCCGACGTCGATCGATTTCCCGCAGGCCTGCGGAAGTATGGCAATATTCTTGAGGGTCGGTCGATGATTGTCAAGAAGGCGGACCGGATCGATATCGAATGTATCGTCCGAGGCTATATCTCCGGCTCGCTCTGGAAGGAGTACAAGGCGGCTCGCGCCGGCGGGGCGTCGGTTATCCATGGGCTGGCCTTCCCCGACAATCTTCAGGAGGCGAGCCGGTTGCCGGAGCCGATCTTTACCCCCTCAACCAAGGCCGAGGCGGGACATGACGAGAACATATCGTATGAGAGAATGGTCGCGGCCGTCGGCCGGAAAACGGCCGAGCTTTGTCGCGACACATCGCTGGCGGTTTATCGCGCCGCCGCCGAATATGCCCTCAGCCGGGGCATCATCATCGCCGACACCAAATTCGAATTCGGGTTCGATGGCGACCGGTTCATCGTGATAGACGAAGTCCTGTCGCCCGATTCCTCGCGATTCTGGCCGGCCGACAGCTATTCGCCCGGAAGATCCCAGCCATCGTTTGACAAGCAGATCATTCGGGATTATCTTGAGACGCTCGATTGGGATAAGACGTATCCGGCCCCCGCCCTTCCCGAGCCGGTGGTGAAGGAAGCGTTGCGGAAGTATGAAGAAGTCGTCGCACGATTAACGCGGTAACGGAGGGTTCTGCATGCAGGATCTGGTCAGAATAAAACGGGCCTTGATTTCGGTTTCGGACAAATCGGGGCTGGCGGATTTGGGCAAGCGCCTGGATATGATGGGTGTGGAAATTATCTCGACCGGCGGCACGTTGTCGGCGCTGAAGAAAGCCGGCGTGCATGTCATTTCGGTGGCCACCTTCACCGGGGCGCCGGAAATTCTCGACGGCCGAGTCAAGACGCTTCATCCCAAGGTCCATGCCGGCATACTGTTCAAACGGGATGACCAGGAGCATCAGACCGAGATGGCCCAGCAGGAGTACAAGGCGATCGATTTGGTCGTCGTCAGCCTGTATCCATTCGAGCAGACGGTGCTCGATCCCAAAGCGTCGGATGAAGACAAGATTGAGAATATTGATATCGGCGGTCCGACGATGATCCGCGCCGCCGCCAAGAATTTCGACTCCGCGACCGTTATCACCGATCCCGCCGACTACGGCGCCCTGATCCAGGAGATGGAGGAGAATGACGGTCAGGTTTCGGCCCCGTTCCGCGAGAGAATGGCCGGCAAGGCTTTCACGCTCACATCCCGCTACGACACGGCGATTATGGCCTACTTCGCCGACCGTCAGGGAAAGACGTCGACAACAGCGGCGGGCGACGTCGTCGATCTTTCGTTTACCAAGAAACAGGACCTCCGTTACGGCGAAAATCCGCACCAGGCGGCCGGATTCTATCGCCTGAAAGGGTTTTCCGGGGTGACGCTGGCCGATGCCGTTCAGCATGCCGGCAAGGAGCTTTCGTACAACAATATTGCCGATATCGACGCCACCTTGGACATGCTGCTGGAGTACAGTGACCCGTTTGCCGCGGTGGTCAAGCATGCCAATCCCTGTGGCGCGGCATCATCCCAGACGCTGGCGGAAGCCTATCGGCTGGCATATGAATCGGACCCGTTGTCGGCCTTCGGGTCGATAATCGGACTAAACCACGTCGTTGACATGGATACTGCTCAGCTTCTGCATGAAACCCATTTTGTCGAGTGCATCCTGGCGCCCGGGTTCACCGAGGAAGCGCTGGCTCTGTTGCAGAAGAAGAAGACCCGGCGGCTGCTATCGCTGCCGACGATGATGCAGAATCTGCCCCGCCCCGAACGAGTGTATAAATATGTCCGCGGCGGCCTGCTGGTACAGACGCCGGATGATATTGATCTGGATCCCCAGACCATAACCATTCCCACCAGAAATAAGCCGACCGAGGCGGAGATGGAGTCGCTGATATTCGGTTTTAGGCTGGTCAAACATGTCAAATCCAATGCGGTGTTGATTTGTCAGGGAAAGGCGACGGTCGGCATCGGTATGGGACAGACGTCGCGGGTTGATTCCTCGCTTCTGGCGATCAAGCGGGCGGGAGATCGGGCCAAGGGGGGCACGTGTGCTTCCGACGCTTTCTTTCCTATGCCAGACGGCCTTGAAGTGGTTGCCCAGAGCGGAGTTACCGCCTTTATCCAACCGGGTGGTTCAAAGGGTGATCCGGAAGTAATTGCTGCCGCCGACCGCCTGGGTGTCAGCATGGTATTCACGGGCATTCGGCATTTCAAGCATTAGCGAGCAAAACCGCTTGCCAACCTTTCAAACTCTCTTTACATTGAGGCAGAGTATACAGGCATGAGGAACGAGTGCACGATCGAATTTTGGAAATAGTCGTCTATTTGATGAGTCAGCTCAGCGACCAGCAGGGGAATCTGGGCAGCCTTGATGACATGTCCGCCGACCTCCGGTCGATGGGATTTACCCACAATGAGATATCCTCCGCCTATAACTGGCTGTTGAAGCATTTTGAGGATTATCCCGACAGTTTCTCAACCCGCACGAAGGAGATCAGCAGCAAGTCGGTGCGGGTGCTATCTGACGCCGAGCGGAAGATGATTTCGCCGGAGGCGTATGGTTACCTGTTGCAGCTCCGGCACCTGGGGATTCTGACCGCCGAGCAGATGGAAATGATACTGGACCGCTGCTTGCTTTTCGGTACCGGCCCGATCGACACCAATGACATCAAACTCTTGGCCTCGGCAACCATGTTTGACATGGGTGTTCCCGAGCTTCCTTTAGCCGTCTGGGTCGGTGACCCGGAAAGTGAACCGATCAATTAATTCGGTCGCTTTCATGAGACTGGCCAATCGCAAAATTATCCTGGGTGTCACCGGCGGCATCGCCGCTTACAAATCGGCTTATCTGACCCGCCTGCTGGTCAAGGCCGGGGCCGACGTGCAGGTGGTCATGACCGAGGCCGCCACCAAGTTCGTTACGCCCCTAACCTTTGAATCGCTCACCGGCCGGGAGGCGGCGGTGGAAATGTTTCCGGTCGGTCGGTACTTCGCCACCCATCATATCAGTTTTGCCGAATGGCCCGATATCTTTGTCATCGCGCCGGCGACGGCCGATTTCATCGCCCAGATCGCCCATGGCCACTGCGGGACGCTTCTGGCCGCCATCCTGTGCGCCACACGCCGGAAGATCATATTGGTCCCGGCGATGAACGAGGGCATGTGGGCCAACCCGGCCGTCCAGAAAAATCTGGAGATTCTTCGAGGATATGGATATATCATCGCCGATGTCGGCGTCGGCGAAATGGCCTGCCAGAGTTTCGGGCCAGGCCGGATGGCGGAGCCGGACGAAATCTTTGAAATAGTCGCCGGCGAACTGGAACCGCAGGGACCGCTGGCGGGCAAGGCGATTCTGGTCACAGCCGGTCCTTGCCGTGAAGGGCTCGACCCGATCCGTTTCATTTCCAATCGCTCGTCGGGCAAGATGGGCTTTGCGCTGGCGCGCCAGGCGATGCATCTGGGGGGGAACGTGACCTTGATCACCGGGCCGGTAGCGTTGCCTGATCCTCTCGGCATGCGCGTCGTCAGGGTGGAAACCACCGAGGAGATGGCTGCGGCGGTGACGACCCGGTTTCCATCCGTCGATTATCTCATTATGGCCGCCGCCCCGGCCGACTATCGTCCTGCGAGAAGGGCAGATCATAAGATAAAGAAAACCGGAGCCACCTTGGTCATCGAGTTGGAGCCGACGGTCGATATTCTTAAATCCGTGGCGGGCATCAGGCGCGACACCCAGGTGGTCGTAGGATTCGCGCTGGAGACCGAAAACGATGTCGAAAACGCCAGAAATAAATTGAACGATAAACGGCTTGATTATATTATCGTTAATAACCCTCTGGAAGAGGGAGCGGGGTTTGAAACGGATACCAATCGGGTAACGATTATATCCCGGTCCGGCGATCAGCGCCGGATCGATCGTGACGACAAGGATGTCGTGGCCCAAAAGATTTGGGAGTACCTGACGACCGATGGCAAACGGTGATGAATTCAAGGATCTCTATGACCTGGCCCGGCGGGCGTTGGAGTGTCAGGCCGAATTGGGGCACCGGGAGATTATTTTTGAAATCCGGTCCCAGGCATCGCCAATGAGGTCTCAATCCAATATGGATTCCCAGACGGGGCCGGCGAGCGACCGGCAAGTGTCGTTTCTTGAAACGGCGCCGATTGTACCGGAGGGACCGTGCTATGCCAGTCTGGAGGAGCACCGTGAGGCGATTTGCACCTGTACTAGATGCCCGCTGGGATACACGCGCACCAAATTCGTGTATGGCGTCGGCCATCCGCAGGCGAAGATCATGTTTATCGGGGAGGCGCCCGGGCGGGATGAAGACCTTCAGGGAGAGCCGTTTGTCGGGCGTGCGGGCAAACTGCTGGATAAGATCCTGGCGGCGACCGGATTCAATCGCCAGGACGTCTATATCGCCAATATTCTGAAGTGTCGCCCGCCCGACAATCGCGATCCTCAGCCGGATGAAATGAAGGCCTGCCTGCCGTACCTAAAGGAGCAAATCCGTCTGATTAAGCCATCGCTGATCTGCGCGCTTGGGCGGATTGCCGCCCACGGCCTGTTGGAGACGGCGGTGCCGTTGGGTAAACTGCGGGGGCGATGGCATCGCTTCGCGGAAACGCCCTTGTTGGTGCCTTATCATCCGGCGGCCTTGTTGCGGTTTCCGGAGTCTAAGCGCGATACCTGGGCAGATATGAAACTATTACGGGCGGAATATGAACGGCTCCACGGCGACCAACAGCAAACGGGCGACTGAGCGAGTCCCGCCCCATTCGATTGACGCCGAGCAGGCTCTCCTGGGGGCAATGCTTATCGATGAGGGTGCGATTGCGAGGGGAATCGAGACGCTTCGCCAAAGCCGAGCGTTCTATGTTCCGGGTCATCGCAAAATCTTTGACGCCATTTTGGGCCTCTATGAGCGGTCCCAGCCGGCCGACATCACAACCATTTCGGAGGAGCTGGAGCGAAGCGGCGATCTGGACGGCTGCGGCGGGCGAACCTATATCGCCGGCCTGGCCAGCGGCGTGGCGACCGCCGCCAACGCCGAATACTACGCCCGCATCGTCCTCGAAAAAGCCACCCTGAGGGAATTGATCGAGGCCTCGACCGACATCATCGGCCAGTGCTACCGGCAGGAAAAGGAAGTCGTCGATCTGCTGGACGAAGCCGAGCAAAAGGTGTTTGATATTTCCGAGCATCGCCTGCGTTCCGATTTCTCGACAATCAAGGATTTGCTGCCGCATACATTTGAAGCCATCGAAGAATACAAGGAGACGCTCGGCGGATTGGCCGGGTATCCCACTGGTTTCAGCGATCTTGACGCCATCACGGCCGGGCTGCATCCCAGCGACCTGATCATCATTGCCGGGCGGCCGTCCATGGGGAAGTCGGCGTTGGCGCTGAACATCGCCGAGAATTTTTCGATCGAGACCGGCAAAGCGGTGGTGATTTTCTCGCTGGAAATGTCCAAGGAGCAATTGGCGCTGCGGATGGTTTGCGGTCGGGCCAGGCTTTCGTCGCACAAGATACGAACGGGGCGGATGCCGGAGTCGGACTGGCGCAAGCTGTCGCTGGCGGCCGGGCCGTTGTATGACGCCAAGATCTATATCGACGACACCGCGGCCATGACGGTGCTGGAGATGCGCGCCAAAGCCCGTCGGTTGGCCTCGCAGGTCGAGTTGGGGATGATCATCGTCGATTACATGCAGATGATGAGCGGCAGCCGCTATGCCGAAAATCGGCAGCAGGAGATATCGCAGATTTCACGCGGTCTCAAGGGTCTGGCCAAGGAATTGAAGGTCCCGGTGGTGGCCTGCAGCCAATTGTCGCGCATGGTCGAACAGCGGGGCAAAGACAAGCGGCCGCAGTTGTCCGATCTGCGCGAGTCGGGTGCCATTGAGCAGGACGCCGACGTCGTCATGTTCATTTATCGTCAGGAATATTATCGGCGGATGGAAGAAAGCGCCGACCGCGGTGCGGGCGAGGTTCCCAAGGAAATCGGCCAAGCGATGGATGAACGCACGGCCGAGATTATCGTCGCCAAGCAGCGCAACGGCCCCACGGGGACGATCAGGCTGGCCTTCTTGAAAGAATATGCCCGTTTTGAGAATCTTGCTCCCGGCCAGGCTGGGCCGCCCGGTCCATCTGATGCATCGGTACCGTTTTAGTCATGGATGGTGAGTCGTTTTCCCCAACCCAGAGGTCGGCGGAGGTCATCCGTGGTCTGGGCCGTCTGGTTATTATGCTGGGCCGGACGCTTGTCGCCGTGCGGCATCTTCCCCGTTCCCTCAGCCTCACCGTCGGCCAGATGTATTTCATGGGTGTCAGATCGATTTGGCTGGTGGCGATCACGTCGGTCTTTACCGGCGGGGTCTCTGCTTGGCAGGCGGCCTATCAATTTAAGAGCTACGTGCCGATGCGGTATCTTGGCGGTGCCGTTGGTAAGGCGGTGCTGATCGAACTGGCGCCGGTGTTGACGGCGCTGGTGATGGCGGGCCGAGTGGGGGCGGGGATCGCCGCCGAGCTGGGGTCGATGAAAGTCACCGAGCAAATTGACGCCATCGAATCGATGGCGGTCGACCCGATTCGTTATCTGGCCATGCCCCGCCTCGTGGCGGGATTGATCATGTTTCCCGTTCTGACCGTTGTCGCCGATTTTATCGCCATCATGGGTGCGCTGGTGGTCGCGGTCAGCCTGGTGGGGATTGAATCGGAGACGTTCATGAACGGATTCAAGCAGTTTTTTATTATGGGTGACCTCATCTCGGGATTAATCAAGGCGACCGGCTTCGGCGGGATCGTGGCGGTCATGGGATGCTATTTCGGTTTTAATGCCGTCGGCGGAGCGCAAGGGGTAGGGCAAGCCACCACCCGGGCCGTGGTCAGCGCCGCCGTGCTGATTCTGATTGCCGATTATGTCATGGCGACATTGCTGTTTCGAATATGATTCAGATCGAGAAGCTCCAAAAACGGTTCGGCGCCGTGACGGTCCTGGACGGTGTAGACCTGACGATCCGAACCGGCGAGTCGGTGGTCATCATCGGCCAATCGGGTTGCGGCAAATCGGTGCTCCTGAAGCATAATGTGGCCCTGCTTCGCCCTGATACCGGCCGGGTCCTCGTCGACGACACGAGCATCTTTGATTTGTCGCGGGAAGATTTGATGGAATTCCGGAAGCGGGTCGGGGTGCTGTTTCAATTTGGGGCGCTGTTTGACTCGATGACGGTGGCGGACAACGTCGGTTTTTGCCTTCAGGAAAGCATCCGCCTCGGAACAGATCGGATAAAAGAGATCGTTGCCGAGAAGCTGGCGCTGGTTGGTTTGTCCGACAGCGGCGATAAAATGCCGGCGGAAATCTCGGGCGGCATGAAAAAGCGAGTGGCCCTGGCGCGGGCGATCGCCGCCGAACCACAGATTCTCCTGTACGACGAGCCGACGACCGGGCTTGATCCCATTACCGCCGATGTGATCAACGAATTAATCGTCGACGTCAACAAGAAGCTGGGTGTGACATCGATCGCGGTCACGCACGATATGTCCTCGGCCTATAAGATCGCCGATCGAATTGTGATGCTCTACCATGGCACAATCGTCTGGGACGGTTCTCCCGACGAGACTCGGGCCACGACCGACGCGGTCGTGAAACAATTCATCAACGGCTCATCGGCCGGGCCGATAGCGGGGTACTGATGAAAACGGCCCCGAAAAAGAAAACCGCGTTCTTCTGCACTAACTGCGGCGCGATGCATCCTCGCTGGCAGGGACAATGTCGCGAGTGCAACGCCTGGAACACGTTGCATGAGGAGACGGTTGTGGCGCCGTCCGCTGCCCGTCGGTCAGCGTTGATTCAGCCGGAGGCGGTGACCATTCCGGAGATTTCCGGCGAGCATCAGGAACGGATCACGGCCGGAGTCGAGGAATTCGATCGCGTCCTGGGTGCGGGAGCCGTTTTGGGGTCGGCGGTTTTGATCGGCGGCGAACCGGGAATCGGCAAATCATCACTGCTCCTCCAGATTGCCGACCGATATGCCATCAAAGGACATCATGTTCTTTACCTGTCGGGCGAGGAATCGGCCCCGCAGATCAAAGCACGGGCCGGCCGCTTTGGCATCAAGGGGGAAACCATCACCGTCGCCAATCTAACGGACCTGGAGGCAATTATCGATCTGGCCCAGCGGGATTTCCAGGTTATCATCATCGATTCGATTCAGACCGTGGCGTCGCCGGCTTTTGATTCGCCTCCCGGGACGGTCGGACAGGTGCGGGAATCATCGGCTCGCCTGATCGAGCTGGCCAAGCGGAGCGGGAAAGTTCTCTTTCTGGTGGGTCATATCACCAAGGACGGTTCCGTGGCGGGGCCAAAGGTCTTGGAACATATGGTCGACGCCGTTCTTTATTTTGAGGGGGACCGATATCACCTTTATCGTATCCTTCGTTCCCAAAAGAATCGGTTCGGCCCGGCCGGTGAAATCGGCGTGTTTGAAATGACCGGATCGGGCCTGATCGAGGTCAAGAATCCCTCCCGCATCTTCATGACGTCAGGCGGCGCGGCGCCATCATCCGGGCGGGTCGTTTCCGCGGCGCTCGAGGGCAGCCGCACGTTTCTGGTCGAAGTCGAGGCGCTGGTGGCGTCATCCCCCTATGGAACGCCTCAACGGGTGGCGTCTGGCATCGACGGCAAGCGCTTGGCAATTATCCTGGCCGTTCTCGAAAAGCGGGGTGGCGTCATGCTCGGCGGAAGCGATGTCTTTGTCAATATCGCCGGTGGGATTCACCTCGATGACACGGCTCTTGATCTGGCATTTCTGCTGGCGGCGGCCTCATCGCGATTGAATTTGGTTACCGATAGCGGCCTTCTGGTGGTCGGGGAAGTGGGCTTGTCGGGAGATGTCCGGGGTGTGAGCCAGATCGAACGGCGATTGACTGAGGCCGCCAAGCTGGGGCTGACGAAAGCAATCATTCCCAAGTCCAATACCGCCGGACTGATCGTTTCCGATGGCATAGAAATCATCCCCGTCGATACTGTCGAGCACGCGCTGGGAGTGATTCGTTGAATGGCCGCCCGGTTGTCTTTCTCACCGGCACGAGCAGTGCAGCAACAAGGTGGCCATGCAGGTTCCCTTTCCGGCGAATTCCCGACGATGTGTGAGAAGCATAAAGCGATGTATGTCGGGCGAGCGATTGTTCGCCGGGGGAATAGTTGGTTTCGACATAGGCAATGGCATTTGGTGAAAAATGTGATTGGATAATTACCGGTATCGGATTATTCTTTATGGCAAAGTTCAATTCGCGTGATTAATGAAAGGAGTGTTTGATGAAATCAAGTCGTTTATTGGCCTTGGCAGCGGTGATCCTGGCGGTTTGTTCCACTTTCGTTTTGGCTCAGGAGAAACCGTGGTTTGACCTGCAGAATTGCTCTTTCTGCAAGCATTTGATGACCGACCCGAAACTTATGGAAAACATGACCTGGGATCACTACGATATTTCCAACGGAGTCGTATCGGTTACGACGGTTAACCCGGAGTTTATGGCGTCGTTCAAGAAAGCCATGGACGAAATGGAAAAGGTCGGCCAGGAAATGACCAAAGGGAAGGCCGATGTCTCTATGTGCGGAAGCTGTGAGTACTACGGCAAAATGATGCAAGCCGGGGCCAAGATCGAGTATGTCCCAACCAAGACCGGGGTTATTGTACTAATTATCTCCGATAAACCGGCGGTAATCGATATGATCAAGACGTACGGTCAGCGTAACCGTGAGGAATTGGCCAAGTGGGAGGCGCAAGAAAAGGCCAAGAAATAACAACTCGTCGTCCGCGGCGCCTGTCAGAAATCGAACGCCAGATAGGCCGGAACCTGTCTTCTCGAATCCGCCGCTCATAAGTGGAGTGGACAACAAATAGATGTAAGAATACAGATGCATTATCCAGATGGTTTCGGTTTTGAATTAACGCATGTCGACGACCATGCCCGCCTGGGACGGCTGACGACGCCGCACGGGGTGGTCGAGACGCCGGTTTTTATGCCGGTCGGGACGCAAGGGACGGTCAAGGCGCTTACCGGATACGATCTGGAAGAGATGGGGGCCGACATTTTCCTGGTCAATACTTACCATCTGTATCTTCGTCCTGGAATAGACGTTATCGAACGATTGGGACGGATCCATGGATTCGCCGGATGGCAGCGTGCGATCCTCTCCGATTCCGGAGGGTATCAAGTGTTTTCACATCTTGGGCGAAACAGGATCACCGATGAGGGGGTCCGCTTTCAATCCCATTTTGACGGGTCTTATCATGATTTTACGTCGGCCAAGATAATCGACATCCAGCGGCGGCTGGGTCCGGATGTTATCATGTCATTCGACCATTGTCCTCCCCACCCTTGTTCCTACGAAGATGCCAGTGCCGCAGTGGCACACACGACATTGTGGGCCAAAGAGGGTATCGCTGCCTTCGAGCGGCTCGACCAAGCGGGCGGCTTTCCGTCTCAGCTCCTTCACGGTATCGTCCAGGGTTCGGTTTACGAGGATCTTCGCCGCCGGTCGGCGGAGGAATTGCTGGCGCTCGATTTCCCAGGATATTCCATCGGCGGCGTCTCGGTCGGCGAATCGAAAGAGCAGATGGAGATGGCGCTGGACATCACACTGCCGCTTCTTCCCGCCGATCGACAACGGTATCTTATGGGGGTCGGGTACCCGGAGGATATTTTGGCGGCGGTGGAAAAAGGGGTTGATATGTTCGATTGCGTTTTGCCGACCCGCAACGCCCGGACTGGTGTGGTATACACCGCGGCCGGTCCATTCAATTTTCGCAACGCCACGGCTGCCGACGACGATCGTCCCCTTGATCCTGACTGCCAATGCCTTGTCTGTGCCCGCTACAGCCGGGCGTTTATCCGCCATCTCTATTCGGTTTCGGAAATCACGGCCCACCGCCTGGCCACTTACCATTCGGTATACTTCTATCTTAAGTTGATGCGGGACATACGTTCGGCCATCCGGGAGGACCGTTTTGCGGCTTTCAAGAAAGGATTCCTTACCCGTTATTTACAGTCTTCTGATTAATCCGATGCGATGTGTAAATCGAACTCTCTCGCGGGAGTCGCTGAAAATAAGGCTAACCCTTTGCACAGCATGCCAAAAAACTTTAAAATTCGCGGCCCAAACAGATTGACTTTGGGGCGATTTTGCTTATATTATCAACTTTGAATTGAAATGGTGAAATAATTCACATACGGAAATTTGCAAATTTAGCCAAAAGGCATTGTCAAATATATAGTTAAGAGGACGGGATGAAAGGGCCGAAAGTCCATAAAAACTTCATCAATGGTAGATGGGTCAAATCCCGCGCCAACAAAGCCTTCGAGGATGTCAACCCCGCCAGCATCGATGACGTGGTCGGGGTTTTCCGGCCGGCTGGGGCGGCTTTCCTGGTGCGATATGTTTGGGAGGCCTCGGCGATCTGACAACGCTCATGCTCGACTGCTGAAAGGTCAACTGAGAAACGGCAAACGGAACAACGGAGATAGACCATGGCACGCAGAAAAATCATCATCATGGGGTCCGCCGTGCGCGACTTCCATAATTTCAATACGCTCTACCGCGATAACGACGCGTACGAAGTGGTGGCCTTTACGGCCACGCAGATTCCGGACATTGAGGGACGCAAATACCCCAAGGCGCTGGCGGGAAAGCTGTACCCCAAAGGGATACCGATATACGACGAGAAAGAACTGGTGGCGCTGATCAAGCGCTTGCAGGCGGACGAAGTCGTTTTCTCTTATTCGGATGTATCGCTGGACTATGTCATGACCAAAGGGTCGGAAGTGATTGCCGCCGGAGCTGCCTTTTCGATAGCCGGCAGCACGCCGACGATGCTTAAGAGCCGCAAGCCGGTGGTGGCGGTGTGCGCCGCCCGAACCGGATCGGGCAAGTCTCAAACCACCCGCCGCGTCTGCGAGATTCTTCAGGCCCGGGGGAAGAAGGTGGTGGCCATCCGTCACCCCATGCCATACGGCGACTTGACCAAGCAGATCTGCCAGCGCTTTGCCGATTACGCCGACCTCGACAAGCATGAGTGCACGATCGAGGAGCGCGAGGAATATGAGCCGCATATTGATCGCGGCGTGGTCGTCTACGCCGGCGTCGATTATGAGGTGATCCTTCGCGAGGCGGAAAAGGAAGCGGATGTCATCGTCTGGGACGGCGCCAACAGCGACATCTCGTTCTCCAAGGCGGACGTGTACATCACCGTCGTCGCTCCCCATCGGCGCGGGCATGCGCTAC
>CAZPEV010000010.1:34126-35063 GCA_964585635.1 uncultured Ignavibacteriales bacterium | reverse complement strand
GCCGCCGCGACAAGGGATAGACGCCGGTGGTCGGCTCATCAAGAACCAGTACCCTGGGATCATGGATCAAGGCGCAACTGAGGGCCAGTTTTTGTTTCATGCCGCCGGATAGTTGACCGGCGCGTCGCCCGGCAAACGGCCCCAGATTCGAAAACTGATACAGCCGTTCGGTCTTGCGTGTGAACTGCTCGCGGGACAAACCGAACAGCCCCGCGTAGAAGTGCACGTTCTCCTCGACGGACACATCGGGGTAGAGTGAAAAGGTCTGCGGCATGTACCCCATATGCTGCTTGAGCTGATCTAACTGACGGGCGACGTCGAATCCGTCGATGGACGACTCGCCGGCGTCGAAGTCGATCAGGCCGCAGAGAGACCGGAAGAGGGTGGTTTTGCCGGCGCCGTCGGGCCCGACCAGGGCGATAATCTCCCCGGCATCGACATCGAAGCTGAAATCGCTGACGGCACTGACGGCCTTGTACGACTTGCTCAGATGATTGACGGCCACGACGGTCATGGTATGGTCACCAACACCGGCATCCCGATCTTGAGCGTTTGATTGGGATTGGCAACCATAATCTTGACGGCGTACAATAGATCGGCCCGGGCTTCCTTGGTCTGTACGTTTTTGGGCGTAAACTCCGCGTCCGAGGAAATCCAACTGATCGATCCGGCCAGCGGCTGACTGCGGCCATCCTCCGGGTCGACGTCGGCCCGGTCGCCCAGTTTGATCCGGGTCAGGTCGGATGGGGGCAGATAGACTTTGACCCAGACGGTGTCGAGCCTCGCCACCTTGACGAGCGGCTTGCCGATTGCAACCAGCTCACCACTTTCGACATATTTGGTCACGACCGTGCCGACGGCCGGGGAAACGGGATGGCAATCGGAGAGTTGTTTCTTGAGTAGCGCGATGTCGGCATCGGTTCGCTCCAAATCCGCC
>CAZPEV010000010.1:22262-34116 GCA_964585635.1 uncultured Ignavibacteriales bacterium | reverse complement strand
TGCAGCACCGCCTCGGCTGTTTTCTTGGCCAGCCGCGCCTGGCTGTAGCCATTCTCGACCCGATCATACTGCTGCTGGTTGGCCGAGCCGCCGGTGATGAGGCTGCCTATGCGGTCGAATTCCTTCTTGGCGAGATCATAATCGAGGCCGGCTTTTTCGACCTGAATTTCGGAACTTCGGCGCCTGGTCTCGGCCGCCTGACGCGCCGCGACGGACTGCTGCAGACGCAGGGCGGTAGTCGTGGTGTCGATCAGGGCAATGGTGTCGGCGATGGCAACATGGTCCCCCTCGTCGCAATAGAGGCGCTCGATACGCCCCGCCGCCTCGGCCGATACGATCACCTCCGTGGTCTCAATCAGTCCCGACCCGCCCGGTGCAACCTCTTTCTTGCTGCATGAGACCGCCAGGACGATCAGCGGCGCCAGAAGCATCAGATATCCGACTTTGCTCATCGCAAACCTCCAAAGATTTTGGGCGAACCAACGGCATACAGATAGTCCCCGTCGGCCAGATAGTATTGGATCAGGGCCGCCTGATATTGCTGCTCGGCCGCCGTCAGGCTCGTTTCCAGCTCCAGCAGACGGTTGACCGCCAGTTGCCCGGCCTTTTGCCGATCTCCGGCCAGGCGATATTGCCGCCGGGCGATGTCACGCTCGTTGGCGGTGACCTGCACGGTCCGAAAGGCCAGTTCAAGGTTATTGCGGGCCGTCTGCGTCTGCAGCGTCAACGACTCCAGCAGCTCGGCCCGGGCCATCCTGGCCGAGTGCGCCGTCTGCCGGGCGGCGGCGACCGCCTTGCCGGTCGTTCCGCCGGTGTTGAAGGTCCAGGTCAGGACAAGTCCGGCGCTGAAATAGTCATCCCAACTCTTTCCAAACATATCCCGGTTCGGCTTGCCGACCGAATATCCCCCAAAGCCGCTCACCGATGGAAGGTACTCGGCCTGCGATAGTCCCGCTCCCAGTTCTGCCGCCCGAATGCGGCGGTCGATCTGGTTGATTTCATAGCGGGTGATGGGGATGGAATCGGAATAAGCCGGGGGGGATGGCGATTCCATTGCCTCACTCGGGGTGATGGCTGCTGAGCCATCGAGGCCGATCAGGGTGGCCAATGCCAGCGAGGCGTTGCGATAGATCGTTTCCTGTTGCTCTACAACTTGCCGTCCCTTTTCCAGCGCCAGCATGGCATCCAGGATATCGACCGAGTCGGCCAGCCCGCTTTGAAAGAGGTTATGCACGTCGCGGTCGATGATCGTGAGCCGCTCCAGCGAGGCGCGGGCAGTCCTGACCGAGGCGTCGGCCAGCATCAGATTCAGGTACCGGGCACGGGTCTGGCAGGCCAGTGTCATCCGTTCCGCCTGCAACCGGAATGATTCGGCGGCGCTGTTTTCCTTTTCGATTCCGATCGTGTGCGACAAGCGACCGCCGGTGAAAAGCGGCAGGGCCAGCTTGAAATCGAACTGATAATTTTCTTTGGAGCCGAGTTCCAGCGGGCGCGGACCGATGGTCGCCGTCTGAAGATCATTCACCCAGAATGATTTGGCGTCCAGCGACAGCACCGGGAACCGCAGCGCTCGGGCGCGTCCAAAACGAAGCGCCGCCGCCGCCGAGTCGTGGGCCGTCGATTTGATCCCGAAGCTGTGATCGAGCGACTTGGCGATGGCATCGGTCAGCGAAAGGCGGGCCTCCGCGGCTGGCAGTATGCCTGCCATGGCGACCAGCGCCAGTATCGCCGGTACGCTAATGAACCTCGAGGCCGCGCAGGAAAAGATCAACGATCTGCCTTGGGCGCTCGGTGCAAAATGTCTGCTCATCCGTTATCTCCCAAATCGAGTTGGCGATCGGCGCCATGAACAGGTAAAACATATTCATCCCGATGAATGACAAAAGAGCCTGCCGGGGATCGACCGGACGGTATCGCCCGGCGCGGATTCCATCGTCGAGAATATCTTTCAGGCGCTGCGGCAGGCCGTGCATTGACAGCACCATCATGAGCGCCGCCAGAAGGCGCGAGCCGCCGTCGGCGACCTCATGCAGGAACAGCGCCCGCAGGCGGTCGTCGGTTATGAAGGTATGATGAAATTCTGAAATCCGAAGAAGCACCGCCTCCAGATCAGAGGCCGGCTCAATAGGTGGCGCCATTACGGCGCCGAGTTTGCTGATCTGGCGGTCGAAGATCGACTGGTACAGCTTTTCTTTGGATGCGAAATGATAATAGATCATCGCCTTGTTGGCCCCGGCGCGATGGGCGATCCGGTCGACCCGCGCGCCCGCCAGGCCATGCTCGGCGAACTCATCGATGGCGGCCTCCATAATTCTGGAGCGTGAGTCTTGGGCAGTTTCTGTGGAATCCATATCTAACCAACCATTCAGTTTAACTAAACAGTTATATAATACATGAATCATCGGTGCTTGTCAATAGAAAGATGAGGCCGTGGCTGCAAAATTTTCCATCTTATTCTATGATAACGACTTAAGGTAAATGCTGGACACTGATTGGCAAGCGCCATTGATTTCATTGAACCAGTGCCCGACCGATGTCCACATCGGTCGGGGAATCTTATTCGGGCAGATGTGGACATCTGCCACGCCCAGAATTATCATATGATCGATGAAAAGGCTGTCGCAGGATCGGATTAGGGCATTTCGGAGAAAAATCTTCCGATTTTACCGCAAGCATGGCCGCCATCTACCGTTTCGCGCGACTACTAATCCGTATCGGATCGCTGTCGCCGAGATTATGCTGCAGCAGACTCAGGTGGAGCGGGTGATTCCCAAATATAAGGCTTGGATCCACCTTTGGCCGGATTGGGAATCGTTGGCCAAGGCTACAACGCGCGAGCTGTTGGCAGCCTGGTCGGGTTTGGGATACAATCGCCGGGCCATCTATCTGGGGCGGTTGGCGCAAGCGGTGGTTGAGCGATATGACGGGAGACTGCCGCGCGATCCGACAATCCTGCAAACGTTGCCCGGCCTGGGACCATACGCCGCCAACGCCATCCTGATTTTCGCGTTCAACGAGCCATGCATAGCGATCGACACCAACATCCGGCGGGTGCTGATTCATGAGCTGGGGCTGGCGCCTGATATTTCACGAAAGGATATGGCGGAGGTCGCCCGCCGGCTTCTGCCGCGCGGACGGTCACGTGACTGGCATAATGCCCTCATGGATTACAGCCGGCTGCGGCTGCCGAAGCGCCTTGCGACGGTTCGGCCGTTGTCGCGGCAGACGCCGTTTGCCGGTTCGTTACGGCAGGTACGGGGGGAGATTATCCGGCGATTGACCGGACAGGGGCGCATCTCGCTGGAGCGGCTGGCGCGCGAGACGGGCCGAACGATGGCGGACGTGATGCGAGCCGCGGCAGGGTTGGAGAAGGACGGCCTGGTGCAGGTGAGCAAGAAGTTTGTTCGGCTGGTATGAGGAGAATGTCGAAACCCCTCCACAGGCGGGCGAACGCATGGGGGGTTGGCCTACCAGCTTTTGATGAGGTAATATATTGATGGGAGGCTATTTTGGCAAAACCTGCCCATCAGACAATATCAAATATTCATTCTTGATGAGACGATTCAAAAGACGTTCAATATGAATCCGAATGGCATCGGTTAAATGGGAAAAGCCAAGCAAATGGCAAGTCGCGCTAGCGACGTGGTGGAAATCCATACCATAGGAATTCTTGACGGATATAATAATAGCGTGCTCAATTTCTTCAGGCGCAATTCGCTCCATTTTCCTTGCTGAGGCAGCGAGAGCGCTACGATCTCTAACATGCGGGGAAGTTATCCTATAATACCATAGGAAGTCTTTTCTTCGCACAATTTCGCCGTTTTTTTCTGCGAGTCTTATCCCGCCTTCAATTGCTTCTTGAATGCGGTTCCCAATTCTTCTTATACCAGCAGCATCAACAATGCGTTGAACTACATCTTCGACGTGTACTGGACTTTCGACGCTTACGACTTGGGTGGCAAGATCGGCCAATGATTCCGGGTTAAGAGCATAGAGAGGCATGCCCTTTGTGTTAATCCGACCTAAGTCGGCGATTACATAATCAGAATTGCCATATTTATGTTTGCGTGCAACGGGCCGGTTACGACGAATCGGCAAATCCTTCTTCAATGGATTATCAGAGCAACTCTTTGGAGGTACACCTTGAGCGGCTTTGGCATCCTCAATTGCCAAAACGGTTTTCTTAAGCTCCCGCTCCGGGTCAGTAAACCAATCGGTACTCCAAATACGATAGATGCGCCAGCCGAGGTTTTCGAGGACTTCCTGCCGTAGTCGGTCGCGATCTCTGGCGGTACGCGCACTATGGTAAGTTGCCCCGTCACATTCAAGCCCAATTACATATTTGCCCGGTAGGGCGGGATCAATAATAGCCAGATCGATGAAAAATCCCGCCGACCCTATTTGCCTATGAACCTCATATCCTAAAGATTTCAACTGCTGGGCAACTGCCTCCTCAAACGGGGAACCGGCATCTCTTTCGCTAAGATAAGGGGTATCAAGAATCCCAGTTTCAGCGTACTGCAGATAGGTCTTGAGAGCCGGAATACCCCTTGATTGAGTCCTAGTTAGGTCAATATCCCTATAGGAAAGATTAGAAAATACCTCGCAGCGTTGGCGGGCGCGCGTGATAAGTACGTTAAGTCGTCGTTCGCCACCTGATTTATTCAAGGGTCCAAAATTCATAGATATATAGTTCCCTTCCCCGCTCCGGCCAAACCCGATGCTGATGAGTATGACATCCCTTTGATCACCCTGAACACTTTCCAGGTTCTTGATGAAAAATGGCTCATATGGATGGGATGCAAAATATTCTTCGCAGGAAGCATCATCCCTGCGCAGAATTTCCAGTTGATCAATAATAGCTTGCATCTGTTCAATATTTAGCGCAGCCACACCAAGAGTAAGATCGGGAGTTTTATGAGCGTGGTCCATTATGGCTCTTGCTATTTCCTTGGCCTCTATTTGATTAGTCTTTGACTTCCCCCTATCATAGATTGAGTTCGGATTGTTATGATATACAATTCCGATGTTGCCTGAAGCTTTATTCGGGCTAGGAAATATCAGAAGCCTGTTTTCATAGAATTCCTTGTTTGATACGGCAATTAATGATTCATGTTTGCTTCGGTAATGCCAAAGCAACGGTCGGGTTTGCGCTCCCTTGCTATTCATTAATCCGAGAATGCTCTCCATGTCTGCAGAGCCACTCTGCTCCTCTTCACCTTCCTCCTCCCAATCATCCACCATTTTATCAAAGAATGTCGTGGGTGGCAATTGCTTACTATCTCCCACAACCACTACTTGCTTGGCTCGAAGTAAAGCACCATACGCATCAACCGGTTTCACCTGACTTGCTTCATCAAATATCACAAGGTCGAAATCGACTGAATCAGGCGGCAGAAAACTAGCGATAGATATTGGACTCATCATAAAGATCGGCTTTAGAGCTTGAATGGCATTTTTCGCGGACATGATTAATCTACGAATTGGTAGATTGTGCCTTCTCTTTTCAAATTCTCTCCGGAGAATTCCTAATTGACCTTCCTCGCTATAACGGGGCATTTGCTCCCAATGGAGAGATGCTAGGCGCAATTGGTTAAGGCCTAACAGTGTCTGATCCTTATTCCTAAATCGCCGCACGAGTTCGTCATGCTCGCTACCCAACAAATTCACCAATATCGGTCTCTCCCCAAACGTGCGCCGTAGCACCGATTCAAACCAATTGTACAAGAATAGATTCGCCAGTTGTGTTACGGCACCGGGCCAGCAAAATGAATACTCTTCGATCCAGCCGATATTTGCTTCCTTTAGACTGTGAATGTATCGATTGTACGCGGCCATATCGTTGGCACGGGCAACGTCGTGTGCCATGTTATTCAATCGCGCACTCTGCTCAACAAATTCGGCATTATCGAATCCCCCTCGATAATCAACTTGATATTCGAGCAAATCGTAAAGCGTTGCCAAAGACACCCGTAATATCCGGTACGTTTCCCTTGTTTGATCTGCCGATAATTTTACCTCATCAAGTGGCGGATTGCCCGCAAGAAATGAAATGATACTATTCGGCACATATTCCGCGGCTATTTTGCCATGTAATTCTGCTATCCAGGCGGCAATATGTTGGAGTGCAATCCAAGCGGAATCTACGCCGCGCCATTTGTGCCCATATACCAGTGAACCCAAGCTGGAATTGTCGATAATGACGGTATTCAGTTTATTGGCTTCAACTATCGCATCGGCCACGGCAAGAATATCTGTCACATGTTTAGTTGCTCTGTCCTGAAAAATGCTTTTCATATGCTGTCGGGCAACACGATACTGACTATGAAACCAACGCCACCATTTGGTTTGGTACGCCCCCAGCACCTGTCGAGTTTCCGTCAAATCATGAGCCCATGCGTCGGGCCGGAGCACGCCGTTGTATTTCGCATGAATATCTGCAAAAGCTAATCCAGCGGACACAGCAGCATTTATGGATAATCTGTTTGTATTCCATGTATTTATATCCAGATTTACGCCTGCAATATCGGGCGCATTGATCGCCATTTCCGCAATTCTAAACTGGATGTCTAGATGGGCAAGATTTGCGGCTGTTTCCATACCTTCGTATGCTGCAAATTGTCGAGTCTTACCCAAAAACGTCTCAAAGGCTTCCATGGAGGATGCCAATGCAGCCTTAATTCTAACTCGATCGTTTGGCATTATTGCATGGAATTGGCATCCCCTAAAAGGATGCTCATTGGGCACTCCCATTATTGCCAGAAGTCCTTCTAGTCCCTTAATAATTGACACCCAACGCTCGATGTCGCTTCTATTCCATATGCACGAAACATCAATGCTGTTCTGATCGACGGGTATAGGCGGAAATTGAACCGATTCTAATTGACGCCGCAATGCCACCATTTCACCAATAAGTGTAAATGGTGTATAACCTGTTGTACCGATTGGTGTATTCAATGCAGCGGAATAGTCATTTAATTTGTCTCGCACGTGGGTATAATATGAATATCCCGCTGTCGAATTCTCGCTTTGTGGTTTCCCCAGGTTGAAAGTTCGTTTCAATTCATCTAGAAGCGTGGTTTTCTTCGCATAAGAGCTATGGAGCTCAAGGCAAGCGTCGCCAAGCCCTTTTTGATCCAGCCGACGCTTGACAACTTCTAGTGCTGCCATCTTTTCGGCGACAAACAAGACTCGCTTTTTTTGGCCAATTGCCTCAGCGATCAAATTGGTGATTGTCTGTGATTTCCCTGTCCCCGGAGGGCCTTGGATCACAATATTTTTCCCCGCCTTGACGTCAAGTATTGCCAACAATTGCGAACTATCTGCATCCACAACTTGAAAGCTATCATCAGGTGCACAATGTTGGTCCAAATAATCGTTTTCATCAAGTGCTGGCTTTTCATCCTTGAAGCCGTCTTGAAGAAGCGCGCGGATGAGAAAATGATCGGTCGGTTGCCGTTCCTTGGACCAGGCGGCATTATCAAGATCGCGATACATCAGGAACTTACCAAAAGAGAAAAACCCCAATACTATATAATCTGCGGCCACGGCCCAGCGTTTTTGCCTATTTATCGCTTTGCCGATGGCACTCATATAACCATCAACATCAATGTCATCCGCACCGGGAAATTGAGGATATTTTATTCCAAAATCATTTTTCAGTTTTTCGGATAAAGATACATTCTCTTCAATTTCATCATCATTGTACCGCAGGACGAATTTCTCCCTTATAGTGGTTCTGCTCAAGGATACAGGAACTAGAAGAATCGGAGCGAAATGTTCCTTATCGCTAGTTTCGTCCTCATACCATTTAATCATTCCCAAAGAGAGGAAAAGGATATTATTGCCTCTTTCCTCAATGTACGTCCGAGCATCGTGGTACGTTGCCAGGAGTTTCGCCTGCAAAACCTTCTCAGGAAGAGGAGTCTGAAGCCATGAATCGGTAAGCGGGTCTTTGGACCGTCTCGTATCTCTTGCATTAAGGTTAGCATCCAACAATATTTGTTCAAGAGCTGGCGCAAAATACATGGCTTTGTTTTCAGTAACCAGGAGTTTAAATATCTCCCGTGAGCTCTCATCTACTACTTGAATGCCTCGTCTTTTTGTCGGTCGATAATTTAAAAGCGCATTGCGGAGACTCAGGTCAAGCAGGTTCTTACGCTCAATATTCCACCGCTCAATAATATTACGAAATGATTCATGGTTTGCCATAATCACCGAGATCCATGTGGCAACGCGTTTTCGGTACCCATCCTTAATGACCAATGAACTGGGCTGATTTCATAATAAAGATACAATGGATTTCTACTATTGTCAACCCCCGCAGTTTAGGAAGGAAATTTGGCTTTTGCATGCAAGGCAGTCTCGGCCTCGACGCATATACCCCCCTTTATCCCACTATGCCATTCCGCGGGCGACGCTTTCACCGGATCCATGTGCGCCGCTCGCCCCTACTATTGGTTGCAGTGCAGCCAGCCGGTCTGGCGCAGTACGAAATTGATCAGGGTGACGGCATCACCCAGATCGACCACGCCGCTGCCATCGACATCGGCATGCGCCATATCGGGCGGCTTGCCGTTGCGGTAAAGATAATTTATGATGCAGATGATGTCGCCGAGGTTGACGGCGCCGTCCGGCAGGGCGTCGCCGCAGCTCATGTCGACCCCCAGGTCGATCAAGGCCTGGCGCATCACATAGAAGGCCGCCGGTTCCCGCATCATCGATACGGGGAAGTTCAGGAAGACGAAGCGGTAATCATCCCCCAGGTACCTGATGCCGTTGATCTGACCGTGATTGACCGAATCGGGATTGGAGGATATATAGCGATAAATCGGTTCGGCCTCGGCCGTGGGAAAGAGGTATCCCGCGGCGGTGATATACCCCCGGATCGGGATGTACGAACCGGCGAACTTGGTGGTGTCGGCGTACAGCGGCAGGTACCTCGGGATCAGGCTGCGGCAGCCGTACAGATCGCCGTAAAAGGTGTTTTGCTGCAGCACATACCCCTGCACCACGGAACTGTCGAGTTTCAGGATATCATGGAAAAAGTCGCCGTCGCCGAAGCGATAGGTTCGCGATTTTCCCATAACATTTTCGGTTCCCAGCATGATAAAGGCGATGCGGCCGCCATTGGCGAGATAATAGTACAGCGAGTCGGTGAGGCCCATGGTGATGCCGCTCTCGCGCTGTTCCCAGTCCATGATGATGACCTTGTAGTCGGCCATTTCATGGAACGACAGGATTCCCTGATTATAGTTGCGCCGGTCGGCGGGAGTCAGCGCCGCCACCGATTGATACAGGTGGTCGGTGTATTCCGTCCGATAGGGGCCGGCGTTCGGGCCGGTCGATTTATTCATATTATAGAAAAGGAGTCCCTTGGTGCGGGCCATGGAGATGAAGGTGACCGGCCCGATCTTCTCCGATTCAAGATCGAAATTATTCTTGGCGCTGACCAGATACCGGTACTGAAAGCCCGACAGGACGTCAGGGTCGCGAAAGGTCAGAGCCGCGGTGGAATCATACAGGAGGTACGGTCCGGACCAGATCGCGCGGTAGATCAAAAAGGCCTGCATGGCCGTATCGACCCCCGGCTGCCATGACAGCACCGGGTAGGGGCCGTCGGCGGTCACGGTCAAATTCCGGGGAGGGTGCGGCATGGCCGGCAGAACCGAGACCGGCACGGAAGGTTTCGACTCCCGCCCCCGCGTGTCGACCAGGCTGACCGCCAATTGATAGTTTTTCCCGGGATCGAGCACCAGGAAGGTGGCGCTGGTGTCAGGCAGCATGGTATAGGTGGTATGGTACCAGGCGCCATCCTGGCCGAGCTGATTGATAAAGTATCCTTTTACATCCGGCCGATGGCTGGGATTCCAGGCCAGCTTGACATAGGCGTCATCGTATTCGGTGATGACTAGACCCTGGGGTGGCCCGGGATTGGGGAGAAGCATCCCGGAATGATAGACCGAATCGGCCCGGCGATGCTGGCGCATCAGGTCCGAGAAATCGAGCGTCCGCTGGAATACGGCCGGATTCTTCGGCTCGTAGCAAAAGGCGAAATCACCCGGATAGCGATGAAAGGCCCTTCCCGCCACCAGGACCAGGACGAACGAGACCGAATCGCCCGGGGCCAGATCAAAGGGGCCGAATGAATAAAGCCAGCGGGTGTCGTACCCGTTGGCGAAGTCGAGGGCCGCCTCCACGGACCACGGCGGAATCCAGCCGTCGCCGTTACCACGGACGGCCGCTTCAATCTGATTGTAGTCGACCTCTGGGTGCGACATGACGTAATATTTGTCGCCGTCGCTTACCGGGGTGCCGAGGTTACCGTCCTGAAACAAGCGCAACGGATCTTCCGGGGTACCGATCCGGCGGGGTCCAAAATCGCGTTCCGCAAGGCCGTTCGGAAACCACCAGTTAAAATTGACATGCTCCACCGGAAAGCTGGCCTGCACCAGCCGCAAGGAGAGTACGTCCGGAATGGAGATGCTCTGCCAGCGGCTGATATCCACCGGATCGGGGTCGCCGTCGTTGTCGAAAGAATAGGGAATCAGCACTCGGCTGGCGCTGTCGCCGTCATACAGCATGGTATCGAGCGATCCGGAACAGTCGTCATTATACCCGTAGTTTGCATTGTCGATATAATAGATGTCGCAGTCCATGTAAACGCCGGCGTAAGCCTTGGTAAAATACCTCGGGCCGATATTATGAATGGTGTATTCAAGCAGGATGAAATCGTCGTAGACCGAATCGGCCCAGCTATAACTGCGGAGGACCATTTTGAAGCCGGCCGCTGAGGTAAAGGACGTGTTGTCATAATCGGCCAGGGAATCCGAGGCAATGGTGATAAACTCATCATCGGCGTAATCGCCGGTGCGGCGGCTGCCGCCCCGATCCGGATTCTCCGCCAGAAATTCCCGATAATTGAACCAGCCATCCATGGCCACCGAGACCAGGGTGTCGGTTCCGGCAATCCCGCCAATCCAGATTCCACCGCCCCAGACATATTTCATGCCGCTTCCGTTGGGAAAGGTCGTGCCGTAGAGAGGCCCCCCGGTTTCCGGATCGACGTTGGTCGACAAGAACCCATCCGAGATGAGGCCGTCGCCAAAGGGTGAATAGAGGTCACCGGCGTCGTGCACCGCCACCTGACGCCAGTCGCGGGCGCCGATCAGGTGATTGGCCTGGGAGACGGGAACGATTGAATCATTGGCATTGGGGACAACCTGCCCGCGCGCCCCGGCATCGGACCAGGCGCCGGATATCAGGGCGACGGTCATGGCCGCAGAAACGACAAGGCCTCGGAGCGACACGCGTGTCATAATCCCCTCATACTCCCGATTACGATCGCCGGACCCCGGGGCGGAAACATGGCCGGCGCTTTCATTAATGATTATCGGCCCGGCGGGTGATTTTTCGATCAGGGCGGCGGGTCCGCCATCCTCTCGTTTCCCAAACGGAAGAGTTCTTCCCGGTCGCATAAGACGGGACTCTTCACCTCGGACGCCACCGCCCTGTATGTCAACGCGCCTTGGGTCCATGCTCGCTCGCCAGAGGTCGAAGCAGCGCCGGCGGCAAACCCGCCCTACGCCGCCGGGAGTTATCGACGACTCAGTCCCAAGACGAAAATGGGGGCGCGGTCGTGCAAGTAATCCCTTCCGAGCCATGGTATCCTGCACCCGACACTACCAATATAGGTCGTAATCCGATTGATCCAAACAAATTCGGGCCGTGGCGCAACCGGCGTTGCGGCGGCCCCTGATTGATGTGCCTGATGAAACCACAATACCAGCCGGCCGCCCCCCCGCCCGCCCCCCCACCCGCGGGGCCGGAAGGGGGGCGGGGCGCGGGGAGGAAA
>CAZPEV010000010.1:20160-22252 GCA_964585635.1 uncultured Ignavibacteriales bacterium | reverse complement strand
CAGGTGGAGAATAGCTTTATTGGGCGACTACACCGGCGGCTGATCCCGACGCTTCATGGCCCGATCGGCAAGGCCATAATACCCCAGCAGCGCGATCCCGGCCACGACCAGGATGATCCCCAGAATAACTTCCGGCTCGACCCGGTACGGCAGCGCCTGCACGATCAGGATGGCCGCGCCGACCAGGGTCAGCACCAGGCCCCATTTCATCGAGGAATTGGCGAATTGCCCCAGCGTAATGAGATTCAGAAACTTGGTCTTTTCGTCGATCAACCCCTTTTCGATCAGTCGGGATCGCAACTTGTACTCAAGCGACCATTTGACGATAATCGCCATGGTCGGGAAGATGATGATCACCGGGAGCATATCCCAGAAATTACTCATGGTTGCCTCCTTTGATTTTTCTTATCCATATTTCTCATTTCTGATATATTTGACCGATCAGGCGGATCGGGGTTGCATTCCGGAAGCAAGAAAAACGGCAACTTTTTCGTCCCGCGGCGGTCGTATACGGTAGAGACAGGTATGACAGACCAGAAGATCCTTGTCGAGAAAATCCTGGCCGGCGACCGGTCTGCCTTTGGTACATTGATTATGGAATATCAGAAGTTGGTCAATCATATCGTCTTCCGGATGGTGCCGGTCGAGGCGGATCGCGAGGATATTTGTCAGGAGGTATTTATCAAAGTGTACCGGAGCCTGCCCCGTTTTCGCTTCGACTCGTCCTTGTCGACTTGGATCGGGACGATTTCCCGCAACACCTGCCTGAATTTTTTGGACAAGAAGCAGGTGCCGCTTCTGGATGATATTCTGGATGAGGGTAGCGAATTTGAGGGCTGGGCCGACCCGGCCCAGGGGCCGGATCGTCTCTTGACAAATCGGGAAACGGCCGATATCCTGCAGCAGGAGATTGCGCGGCTGCCGGAGGCGTATCGAACGATGGTCACCCTGTTTCATCTGGACGAGATGAGTTATGGCGAGATTGGAAAAATCATGAAATTGCCGGAAGGGACGGTCAAGAGCTACCTGTTCCGTGCCCGTCGGCTGATGAAGAAGCGGCTGACGGCCAAGTATGTCCGGGAGGAATTGTGAATAACGGCCACCTGACCGATGACGACCTGCAGGCTTTTCTGGATGGTTCCATTCCTGAGGCCGCGGGGATAAACAAACACCTTTCGGACTGCCCCGCCTGCCGCCTGGCGCTCCAGCAGTACCGGGCCTTGTACGCCGCCCTCGCCTACGACCCGACACCGGCCCTCTCCGACGGCTTTGCCGAGCGGGTGCTGGCCGAACTCCCGGTGGAACAGGATTTGACAGCGAAGCGCCGGCCGCATCTGGCGGTCATTGGCGATTGGGCGATTCCAGCCATGGCGTTGGTGGTGATTACGGCGGTAGCGTGCTACTTTGTCGATCTGCCGACCTTGCTAAAGGCGTTGGCGGGGTGGGCCGATCCGTCCCGCCTCGGCGACAATGCCGTCGTTTCCGCCATCGGTAAGTTTTTTGCCGCCTTGGGAATCAGTCGGCCGGCATTTCTGACGGGAGCCGCCGCGGTCATCGCCGTGCTTGGCCTTGACCGGATAATCCACCGCTGGCGCGACCACCGCCGACCGGTTTCCTACCTGATCTGATCATCGTCAAAAAAAACGCCCCAAAGCAACCGCGGCAGGCCCGATATCCGAGTCTGCCGCGCGTCGTGTTTTCCAAATGCACTACACTTCCGTTGTCAATGCGTTATACGTTGCCGGAAGATTTTGGTTTCGGTTTCAGGCCGAAAATGGCGCGGAAATTTCCATGCGCCAGATCATCGAGATAAGTATACACCACCGGAATCACCAGCAGGGTCAACACGGTCGATGAGATCATCCCGCCGATAACCGCCCGCGAAATGGGGGCGCGGAATTCCCCGCCGGTCCCGATGCCCAGGGCCAGCGGCAGGGCGCCGAAGATGGTCGCCAGCGAGGTCATGACGATCGGTCGGAACCGCACCGGTCCGGCATCCTCCAGGGCGGCGTTCCGCTCCATTCCATGTTCCCGCCGCTGTTTGGTAAAGTCGATCAGCAGAATACCGTTTTTCGACACCAGTCCCATTAGC
>CAZPEV010000010.1:11465-20150 GCA_964585635.1 uncultured Ignavibacteriales bacterium | reverse complement strand
AGCAGGATAATCCCGATAAGAGAGACGATGGAAAAGGCCGAGCCGAACATCATCAGGCTGATGATGGCCCCGATGATCGCCAGCGGCAGAGAAACCATGATGGACAACGGGTCCAAAAAGCTGTTGTACTGGCTGGCCAAAACCAGGTAGATGAAAATAATGGCCAACAGGAGGGCGGTAAAGATGGCCCGGAAAGACTCCTGCTGTATCTCCGCCTCGCCCACGGCGACGATGGAGTACCCGGTCGGAAGCGACAACGAGTCCACCCGCAACTGAACGTCGGCCCGGACGTCGCCGGCTTTGCGGTCGACCACGCTGCCGGACAGACGGATTTCCCGGATGCGGTCGTAGCGGGTGATCTGCGATGGCCCGGAGGTGCGCTCCAGGGTCGCAATCTGATTCAGCGGCACCACGAACCGATCCCGACCGGTGATTTCCTTGTTCGACGGAATGGGCAGCGTCCCGACGTACTCCGGATTGTGCCGGAACGATTCGGCGATTTGCAGGCGGACGTCATATTCCTTGTCCCCTTCTTTGTATCGCGTCACCTTGTCACCGTCGATGAAGATCCGCATCGTCTGGGCCACGTCGAGGACGTTGATGCCCAGGTCCGAGGCCAGGTCGCGGTTGATATTCAGGCGCAGTTCCGGCTTGCCGGTTTCCTGGGACGATTTCAGATCGGCGACGCCGGGGATGTGCCGTATCCGATCGGACAGATTGGCGGTGAATAGCTCCAGTTGGCGCAATTCCGGCCCGCGGATCGACAGTTCGATGGGCCGGCCGCCCCCTTCGCTTTCCTCCATCTCCACGGTGAAAAAATATCCGGGGATCGAACGCAATTCCTGGCGGACCAGTTTTGTCATGGCCTCGGCCGACAACTTCCGTTGCGACCGGTCGACCATCTGGACGACCATGTTTCCGGAATAGACCGGGTCGTTGCCGCCGCCGATGGTAGTCAGCACGCGGGTCACTTCCGGGTGCTTCCTGAGCATCTTCTCGACGGGAGCAATCTGGGTGACGGTCGTCGCCAGATCGTCGCCCGACCGTCCCTCAAAAGTGACATAGAAACGGTTTTGGTCGGTGGTCGGCATGAATTCCGTCCCGATGACCGGAATCAGCATCAGGCTGCCGATGAAGGCGATCGTGGCCAGCCCGATTGTGGCGGCCCGGTGACCCAGGCACCAGCGCAGGGCGGAACGATACCAGCGTTGTTCGACGTGCCGGAAACCCCGGTCCCACCAGGTCAGCCGTCGATACAGAAGCGAGCGCACCTGCTCATCCTGGGTCTTGAGGAACCGCGATGACAACATGGGGGTCAAGGTGAAGGCGACGAACAAGCTGACCGCCACGGCGAAAGCCACGCTCATGCCGAAGGAATAGAAGAAGCGGCCGATGATACCGGACATGAAAGCCACCGGCAGGAAGACGACGATGATGGCGAAGGTGGTGGCGGTGACGGCCAGGCCGATTTCATCGGTGGCGTCGTGGGCCGCCTGCATCGGCTTTTTGCCCATCTCCATGTGCCGGTAAATGTTCTCGATGACCACGATGGCATCGTCGATCAGAAGCCCCACCGCCAGCGAGATCCCCATCAGGGTGATCATGTTCAGGGTGAAGCCCAACAGCCGCATCAGCGTAAACGTGGCGATGATGGAGGTCGGGATGGCCACGGCGCTGATGATGGTGCTGCGCCAGTTGGCTAGGAAGAGGAGGATCACCAGCACCGCCAGGATGCCGCCGTAAATAATATTGATGAGCACGTCCTCGATGGAACCCCGGATGAATTCGGAGTCATCGCGGGCGATGACGATTTTCATGCCGGCCGGAAGGTCGGCGTTGATTTGGTCGAGTTCCTGGTAGATGCCGTCGGCCACGTTGACCGTATTGGCCCCCGATTGCCGCTGGACATCCAACCCGACCGCCGGCGTCCCATCGAGACGCGAGGCCGAGGCCGGCTCAACTTCGGTGTCGAGGATGTCGGCGATCTCGGACAGGCGCACCATCCGCCCGTGCGGCGAAAGGATGACCAGGTCGCGCACCTGTTGCACCGAGGTGAATCGGCCCATCGTGCGCACCACCCATTCCCGGCCGCCTTCCACGACTTTGCCGCCGGGGATCTCCACGTTGGCCGCCTGCAATTTGGCCGCCACCATGACCGGGGTCAGGTCGAAACCTTTGAGCTTTTCCGGGTCCAGGCGGACCTGAATCTCCCGCTTGGCGCCGCCGACGATCGTGGCCGCGCCCACGCCGGAAATCGACTCCAGCCGCGGTCGAATGACGTCATCGACATAATCGGTCAAATCCCGCATCGACTGCCGCCCGGAAATCGATAGTGACATGATCGGACGCGATTCCGGGTCGTACCGCTGGACGACCGGTTCCTCAATTCCCTCGGGCAGGTCGCCGCGGATGGTGTTGACGCGATCGCGCACCTCGGCCGAAGCATCGAGCGGTTTGGTCTCCAACGTAAACTCGATGACCGTCAGCGAGTACCCTTCCTGGGCCGTCGATTGAATGTGTTTGACGCCGGCGATGGTGTTGACCGCGTCTTCGATCTTTTTGGAAACATCGATTTCCATCGTCTCGGCCCCGGCGCCGGGATAGATCACCGTCACCACGACATAGGGGAAGTCGATTTTCGGGAACAGGTCCACCGATAGGGCGAAGAACGAGGTTATCCCCAACACCAGCAGGGCGCCGGCCATCATGACGGCGAAAACGGGCCGCCGGATTGAGATATCGGCTAAGATCATAAGCTCGCCTCCCGCACCCGAGCGCCTGGGGTCAGGTTCTTCTGGCCCATCACCACGACCCGCTGCCCGGCCGGCAAAGCGCCTGAAACCGCGGTCTGGTCATGGCCGGTGGCAAGGACCTTTACCGGCACCAAAGCCGCCGTGTCCCCGGCCACGGTGTAGATCAGCGCTTCACCCGAACGATAAATGAGGGCGTCGTTGGGAACGACGATCACGGCCGCAAGGATATCGGTTTCGACGTCGGCCATGACATACATTCCGGGAGAAAAGCCCGGCTTGACCTGGGCGAAACGGCACTCCACTTCGAAACTGCGGGTGACCGCGCTGGCGGCGTCCGCCACGCCGATCACTTCACCGGTCATCACCTGAGTGGAATCGACCGGCGAGACAACCCGCACCGGTTCTCCTTTGCTGATCCGCGCCACCTGGTCGGCCGAAACGTCAAGAATCAACCGCAGAGCGCTGATGTCGGCCGTTTCCACCAGGGGCTTCCCCGGCGAAACTTCATCTCCCACCCGAACGTAGACGTCGGTCACGACGCCGTCGAAGGGGGCGTTGATCTCAATCGTCTGCCGGGCGGCGTTGAAGTTGGCCTGGGCCACTTCAAATTCCGTTTCTGCTCCATCCAGCTGCACCTCGGACACGGCCCCCGCTTGGTACAGCGTGCGCATCTTTTTGACTTGCTTGTCGGCGTTGCGGAACACCGCCTCGGCCTGAGTGTACTGCGACTGGACACCACCGGGATCCAGCATGACCAGCGGATCTCCCTGGCGGACCGTCTGACCCCGTCGGACCGGAATCTTGGTGACGGCGGTTTGCACCTTGGCCGGAATCATCGTCTGGCGGTCGCCGCGCAACGTTCCGCCGACCGCTACGGTTTGCGGAAAATCGCTTTGCTGCGCCAACGCCGTCCGCACCGCCACCTGGGCCGTCTGGGCGCCGTCGGTGGAAGCCTTTTGGCCGCCGCACCCGGCCAGCGCCGTAATTAGAAATCCTGCTACGAGTATTCGTGATATCATGGCTGTATCCTTTACCATTGTGAGGCCCATTCCCGACCGACCGACCGCCGCAGATTAGCGACCGCGACGACCAGGTCATGCCGGGCCGAAATGCGGTTGACCCTGGAGGCCGTCAACGCCACCTGGGCATCCAGAAGTTCCAACTGCGTCCCAACCCCGCTGTGGTAGCGCACCCGGGCGATTTCCACGCCGCGTTCGGCCTGCTTGACCGTCTGGCCGAGGGCATCCACCCGTTGACGGGCTTCGTTCAGCTTCCCCAGAGCATCCTGGACTTCCAACCGAACCTGCCGCACCTGCTGGCTGCGGCTCAACTGGCTCTGGGTATAATCCACCTTGGCCTGACGAACTTTCCCGGTGGTTTCAAAACCGGTGAAGATCGGCCAAGATAACGAAATCCCCACCGTCCAGGAACGATACCAGGCGTCGGAGGCGGTCGTCGTTTGCCTGAATTTCTCCGCAAAACTGGTCCATTGCACCTGAGAGGCCAGACCCACGCTCGGCTTGTACCCCCCCTGGGCGATATCGATCAGCTTGCGATTGATGTTCACCAATTGTTCGCTCTGATGCAATTCCGGGCGATTGGCCAGAGCCTCGGTGATAAGCGGTTCCAGGGTCATCTCCGGTGCGGTCACGTCGGCGATGCTGCTGTCCAATACCAACTCGGTCTCCGGCGGCAAGGCCAGGACATTCCGCAGATAATCGAGCGCCAACCGGGCGTTGTTGTCGGCGGCGATCCGATCGGGCCGGCTGTTGGCCGCCTGTACTTGGGCGCGGAGAAGATCGTATTCTGACACCTGACCCTGATCGTACAGCTTTTGCACCACGGCCAGGTTCGAATCGGCCAACTGTTCCGCCTCGCGGAAAACGATGGTCGCCTCGCGGGCGGAAACGGCGTCCAGGTACGCCTTGTCGGCGCGGGTGGCGACGTCATGGCGCGCGGCGACGATGGCGGCGTCGGTGTAAGCGAAACCATACTTGGCGATCTTGATCGCCGCGCCGACCTTGCCGGCGGCGTACAACGGCTGATAAAGATTCAGGCCGAACGAGTAGTTGTGCGGCGTCCCAAAACTGATCTTCATGGGCTGCGAATTACCGGCGCTGTCACTCATCGTAAAGATCGACGTCTGCAGGTCGATATTCCGCAGATACCCGGCGTCAAACGTAAGCTGGGGAAGCGCCCCCGCCCGCGCCTCGAGGTACCGGCCGCGAATCCGGTCCTTTTCCAGTTGGGCGGCCTGATACCCCTCGTTCCGTTCCACGGCCATCTGCACGACACTTTCGCGGCTCAACGTCAGAGTTTCGGCCGATAGCGCCGACACGCAGCCAAACAGGATAAGACAGAGAAGAATTCGTTTCATCAAGCGTGCTCCGTAGTTAAAGCCCGGGTCACCATCCGGGCGAATGTGTCCAGTTCCTCCGCCGGCGGCCGATAGGCGGAATCCCCGGCCGTGGCGAAGATATAGTAATGTACTGCCCCCAGGATCATCTTGGCCCCGGCCATATGTTCGGCCGGCGTCAAGCCGGTCGATTCCGGCGTGACGGCCAGTTTATCGGCCAGTAACTGCGTCGACTGTCGTTCCTGTTCCCGCCACTGCGAGCATACCTCCACTTGCAGGTCCTAGGGCATCTGCAAACCGGCGGAGACGAATATCTGGAACAGATACTTGTCGCCCAGCGACTTCTCGATGGAATCAAGAATGGTGCGTATCAGCTCCGGCAGGGTTTGATTGCCGGCAATGATTTCCGCCAGGTGTTTCTGCGCCGTTTCATGGCAGCGCAGGAGAAGCGCCGCAAACAGGTAATGCTTGTCCTTGAAATAGTTGTAGATCGTGCCTTTAGACAGCTCCGCTTCGGACGCGATCTCATCCAGCGTCGGTTCGTAATTCCCCCTGCGCTCGAACAGACGGACGGCGGCATCGAGGATCGCCTCGCGCCGGGCTTCCTTCTCCCGCTCTTTCCGCTTGAAAGTCGGCTTTTCCATATCAACACTCTTCAGTCAAAATTTGACTTTCCAGTCAATTACTGGATAATACGTCATTTTTTGGGAAAGTTCCAGTCTTTTTCTGAAAAAATTCCCTGCCGTCGGCCTTTTCCGGAAAGGCCATTTCCACCCATCATTCAGAGGCAATTTACGGGCATCAACTCTCGTAATCTGTTGTATGGTAAATAACTAGGAGCCTTGTAGGTCAGTCTGGCAGATCAGGAGCCCGCCGCGGCGAGCGCTCCTGACTATCCTCCGCAATTGCAAACAGGTATCCCAGTCCCCTTTGGGGATTTGTGCTTGGCGCACGCCCTCGTGCGCCAAGGGTATGCCTAAAGAAAAGGATTGTCGTTGATCCGGGGATTATGCATATTTGAAATATATTGCACTAAATCAAAATGGGTATTTCAGGCCCAGTGCTAGAAGCAGTAGGGCTGCATCAACCATATTGGGAAGCAGTCAATATTTCCGCGGCGGGTCGATCCGGAAAATGATGGGGAGAGGGTAGGAGTTGTCAGGAGTGCCGGGCGTTTGATCTACAGACTCCGTCAAGATATGGGCTACCGGTTTGGATAGCAGGTAAGGGATTAACGATGAAATATAATGGCATACGCGAGGATGCCGAGCCACTAAATCTCCCAGCATTGGATCGGCTAAGGAGCGACGAGGGCTCATTCATGGAAGATGTAATCTGTGCAGCTAATGAGCTCCTACGTTCTTTTTCCACGAGCGCTCGCCTTCTTCCACAGATTGTGATGGAACCGATTCATTTCGCTGTGCTAATGGGCCTTATGGTTCAATTATATAAAATATATGATACATATATATTGCTTATACGCAACAATAGAACTGAAATCGCATTGCTGCTGGCGCGTTCTGCATGCGATACGGCGATTGATCTATCATATTTATGCTTTAAACCCGATAAGAAGAAATTCGATGAATTCCTCAGATCCTCCCTCGCAGCCGATAGAAGGGTCTATAATGAAGTCGGAAAAAATAAAGGGACCGGATATGGCAATCCCTACATACAGGCACGTATTGAAGGCTCTATTAAGAGCGCATTTGATGCAGCAGGTTATAAATTGGAAGAGGTCAAGCCTTCCGATTGGAAGAGCTGGGGGAAGGTTAAGGAAAGGGCAGCGGCCTGCGGCATGGAGCGTGAGTATATTTTTGTATATGGGAACTTGAGTAGGCTAACACATGGCAGTTGGTCAGGATTGACGACATACAATTTGAGGCAAAAAGAAGGATACTGGTACCCCAATATTGACTACGCTAAACCCGCGGCGCAATCATTAGAGGGCATATCCATACTGGTGGCCAATGCCGCGCAGAGATATGTGAGTGCGCTCGCTCCTAATACTGAAATATCACAGCGATTGCAGGTCATTCATAGGTGGTTTCTAGACATGGCGCGTAAGCACGAAGAATATATTGGCAAAGAATAGCCTGGGCAAATATCGTTACCAGGTCCGTCGATCAGAAGTCCGCCGCGGCGGGTGCTCTTGACTATCCTCCGCAATTGCCAACAGGTATCCCAGTCCCCTTTGGGGATAGGGAATGGCGTTGCCCAATTTCAGCCAACCTCATGCCTTGGCTGGCCCAGCTTCGAAAAGAGAAGCCATGCGGCCCAGACAAAGTACCCCAGCGCCACCGGGAATCCGAAATACGACAGCCACTGGGGGATCACGCAGGTGCCCACCGTGATCGGCCATTGATACAGCAGCCTGAAAAAGTGAAGGATGCTAACCATCAAGAAAATGAATCCGGAGATGATCAAATAGAACTTGAGCCACATTTTGCCACTCCCTTCTATCGCCCGACTCTGATCAAAGAGGCGTCGAAAACCCTCCACTGGCGGGCAAGCCCTGGAGTTTCGGCCTTCAAATTCCGTAGCTCTTTACAGCATACCGCTAGAATCTGACGCCGAACATGAACGAGACATTTCTGTTCTTGGCACTGGGGTTGTCAGTGATATAGTAAAAGTCTCCGCTTTCAGCCCCGGTAAGCTCGTTCACTTTCTTTGCGACATCGACAATATTGCCCATTCCCAGCGTATATCTGGCATCGAAGGTGAAGGACTTGTGGTCGAATCCTCCGCCGAAAACCAGGCCGATATCCGTGGTCTTCATGGCGCTTTTGACATCGTACGACGTGCCGATAAATGAGACGTTGGCACTCGTCAATATACCGAGGGCAGGCCCGACAAACAGGTTCGGTTTCGTTCGGCCATTAGTGGCAAAACCATACTTCAGCAGGACTGGGATTTCGATATAATTCAGGTTCCAACTCACGTTGAATATAAAGATACCTTTCTTGGCCCCCTTCGTGACATACAGAACCTCCGGTTGCAGCGCGAACCGGCGGCTGATGTTGTAGGTGAGGAATGCGCCCCCGGTAAATCCGGTCTTGGTGCCGAGATACTCGTTCAAGGCGTCGATGCTCGTATGGATTTTGGCCATATCGACACCGAGTTTCAGTCCTTTGCCTGTCACGCCGATGCCTTCCGGCTGCGCACTTACGCAGACGCTGAAAAGCAGGACCAAACCTATCGCCACTACCAGCTTATTCATACTGCCTCCTTGCTTCGTCTTGGCTGTAGCCGTTTGTCGATTCACGTTGCAGCCCCTTCGCCGGTGGCCAAACAACAACGGTTAATCATGATTTCCCCTAAAGGGGTCAACTCTCAGTCAAGATAGGGTAGCCGTCCGTTGAAAGTCAACCGGGTTCTTGTGCTTGGCGCACACCCCGTGAGCCAAGGACATGTCCGATGGAAAGGGATGTCGAAACCCCTCCACAGGCGGGCAAGCACCGGGGTTTCGACCTACAAGCTCGTTAATTGATCTCGGATTCCGGAATACCGAATAATCGTATAGTTCGTAGGTCAGGTGCCCTGCGCACCTGACTATTATTCTCTTTCGGTTCACCC
>CAZPEV010000010.1:0-11365 GCA_964585635.1 uncultured Ignavibacteriales bacterium | reverse complement strand
AGTTCGTAGGTCAGGTGCCCTGCGCACCTGACTATTATTCTCTTTCGGTTCACCCATCATTCACCAAATTCTCCCGTCACCACGGGTTCCACCATACCCCATTCGGGCAGATACCAGCCCTGTCGAAGATATTCGCCAAACGATGAATGCGACCAATCCTGCGGTCGGTTAACCAAACCATGTTTAACCGGGTTGAAATGAATATAATCGATGTGGCGATTCATATCCTCCTGGCTGCGGATAACATGATCCCAAAACCGATGCTGCCAGACCCGTCTCGATACCAGCCCGTGTCGCTTTCGATACTGGGCCGCGAAACTCAGCTTGATTCTCTGCAATACAACAGAAATATGCGCCGACCCGGGGTCAAGAACAAGATGAAAATGATCGGGCAAGACAACCCAGGCAGGCAATTCATAAGGACACCGCGAGTTACATGCCTCAAGCGCATTTTGGGGGATATCGATGTTCGCCACCAGCAACGGCTCCCGGGCATAGGTCACATTGGTGATAAAATAGATATAGCCGTTCTCATGATACCGGCGCAATTTGGACATACATAATGCTCGTTCAATAACCGGGTTCTGTCAATCACATTGGAATAAATAGTCAGGTGCGCAGGGCACCTGACCTACGTGCTGTCAATCACATTGGAATAAATAGTCAGGTGCGCAGGGCACCTGACCTACGTGCTGACCTACGTGCTTGAGGCACGTCTTACCACTCCCTTCTATCGCCCGGCACTGAATGAAGGAAAGTCGAAACCCCTCCACTGGCGGGCAAGCCCTGGGGCTTCGACCTACTCACCTATGCCCATTTCTTGGCCGAGGCCGCAATTGCGGTGCCCGCCTTCTCGAGATCCTGCGGGACCATTACCGGAATAATTTCAACATCAGCATGCAGCCAAAAATACAGGGGTTCCGCAATGGCCGGGATTTGGGATGCATCATCCATATTTAGAACGATGTAGCCACCCCGCTGCCCGTCCACCGCTGTGAAATATGCCGCTTCCGCCTTGATGTCTGATAATAGTTGCTTCATTCTCGATCCAAACTGAGGATCGCGTAATGCGGTATTTCCGGCCTCTGCCGGGAAAGAGAATCTGATAAGATACTTCATGGCTTATCCTTTCTTCAGAGGTGAACAATCGCCTTTCCAGACATTACGCGCATACTCGAAGATGTCATTGAGGCGATTTGTGCACGGTCCGCCTGCTGCGGATTCTCATCTGCCACGCAAGGCAACGCGGGACCCGGGCGTTCGCCTGGGCCTCAGGAAGTATAAGCAACCGGCCCGGTGGTTACGATCGCTTCTCTCTCGGCAATTTTTGGAAATCGGGGAATTTGTAGGTCGTATAATATCCCCCGCCGACATATTGGGTCAGATCGGCAAACAGGGTCGGCTCCAGATAACCAGGCTGACCGCCGATCAGCGTTCCCTCGGCGGTGAAGAAGAACGACGCCGGATATCCATTTACTCCCAGCCGGGCCGCCAGATCCTTGTAGCTCAACTCCTCACCCATAAAATGGGTGACGCCGGCGGTCTCGGGATTGATGGCAATGGCGACAAAACGGTCGTTGAGGTATTTCTGGACGGTGGCGTCGGCAAAAGTCTCTCGTTCCATCTTTTTGCAGAAGGTGCACCAGTCGGTGTAGAAGAACAGATAGACCGGCTTGCCGCCGGTGGTGAGTTGATCCTTCGTCAGGCCGGCATCGGCCCATCTTATATCGTTCTGCCAGTTGCCGCCGCCGTTCTCCGAGCCTTGCTTCACACCATAAAAGATCAAAAAGGCGACGGATACGACGGCGATCATGGCCAGCATTTGCTTATTCATCTTCGTACCTTCCTCCGCGCACGGCGGATCAGATCAGGTTACGCTCAGGAATATCCCCCGCTGCCGCATTGCCCGCCTTTGGGGCAGGATGGCGCCGCACCCGATTTTCCGACCGCGGCGGCGAAGGTGGAAAACAACCGTTCGCACTTGTCCGAACCGCATTTCGGGCAAACCGGCGACTGGTCGACCACCGTCCGGCCGACCAGAATCTCGAATCTATTATGACACTCCCGGCATTCATATTAATACAGATGCATGGTGATAATCCCCATTCATTCTCATTATCGTCCTGCGGCGGCGCGGTCGACGATTTCGATGACGACCTTTTCGACCTCGCCCGCCAGCTTTTCCAGATCAGCCTGCGGATAGAATTGGGATATCGCCGAGGGGCGCATCGCCGTGATCATGGTTTTGCCGTTTTTCGTGTAGACGTTGATCTTGCAGGGAATGAATATGGAAACGCCGATATCCCTCTGCAGGGCCTCATGCGAGAATTTGGCGTTGCAGATTTCGAATATTTTGAGCGGTTCCCGCGCGAACCCTTTTTCGGCCAGCGTCGCCTGGATATCATGTATGTGCAGCACCCGAAACATCTTCTCGGCGGTCAATCGCTCGACGTCGGATGCGACCGCCTCAAACGGCCGCTGCGACGGGACGGTGTATTCGATATCCATCTCTTATCCCTCCGTAATGGTACAGCTATGCGTAATCTTGGTGACCCCCGCCAGCGTGGCCCCAACCGAACAGTACTTTTCTTCCGACAACTGAATAGCCCGCTCGATCTTCTGCGGGTCGAGGTCCTTGCCGTTGATAGCATAATCAAGGTGGGCTTTGGCAATCACCTTCGGGGAATCTTCCTTCTGGTCGTAATTGACGGTTATCCTCAAGCCGGTGATATCCAGGCGCATCTTCCGCCCAATATTGATGACATCAATCCCGGTGCATCCGGCCAGGGCGAACATCAGGAGTTCCACCGGCTGATACCCATCCTGGTTCCCGCCGGCTTCCCGGGAAGCGTCGGTGCTGATTTGGTGACCGAAGCGGGATATCCCGGTAAATTTCAAGCCTTGCTGCCAGTTAACACTTATCTCCACTCTCGGACCTCCTCTGATGTCATCCCTATCAGATGATATAACCGCCTATGCGATTCAGAAGTTCTGCTTTTCCAGCCAAAATAGCCTGCCGATACCGCTTCAGACAACCGAATTCAGCCATTTGGGCCGACAAAAGCAGGCGGGCAGGTAAAAAAATGACGAAACCTTGGCCGTAGGATTGAGTATAAAAAAGCAGAGGAACAGAACGTGCTGTAGTTTTCGAAATACGTTTGCCGAAATTCTCCTACAGAAGGGCGCGACCAGGATCGTGCCCTTTTTGTTTAGTGGCAGCCTCGGGCGGGCTGAGGGCGTCATAATCGTGGCTGACCGGTTAAAAAATGAACCGGCCAAAAGGGAACCGGCCGGTTCTTTGGATTGGATCCGGTTTCACAAAAATGTATCCGGGTGATGCTTCTGTCAGGAAGCCGTTTTGGGCGGGTCACTGCCCAGCCTCGGCGTGGTTGTCGGACGAGGGGGCCGGGTCGATGCGCGACTCACCAATTGTGATAGCAAGACTGCACCCCGATACTTTTTCACAAGCAGATTCTAGTAGACACAGGACCAGCCTTAACGAAATAGGGATAATTGATCGGTATCCCGGCATTTCGGATGGATTGGGAAAATGCTTGCTACACTGTTATGGGTTCCAGTCCGTCAGGATTAGGAAGATATCCGCGCATCTTCTGCAGGGGGCAGAAACCGATTCCGGCCGGTAGCCGGTAGACGGGCAGATATCGCAATCAATGACGAGCGTATGAAGTTATACAATATTATGCGGTGACGTTCGTAGACAAAATCCTCGTATTGCCGGAAGGCATATTATTTTAAACACATCAGCCCCAACGAAAGTTCCCGAATCTGCAAAAATAAACCCATGTCGTACAACATTTTGTTCTTGACATATAATATACGATTTGGTATGTTGCGCTTGAGGAAAGGAAAGGGGAAAGGATTCCCGGCAGGAGTAAGGCACCAGATTCCCCTTTGAAATGCGACCGGTAATTTTCAAAAATTGCGGCCATTGAGTCCTGCCTTTCGGGCAAGGCCTGAAGGGCGAAAATAAGCATACAGCGCGGACCGTTCTGCTGACTGGAACGGCGGCGCAAGGAGTCGGCAATGAAGAAGCTTATATCAATCATGGTTGTGGCGATGATCTGTGGCCTTGTTTTGTCATCGCCCGTGCTCTGCAGGGAGCGAATAGGCAAGGCGGTCAGGATGGAGGTCAGGGAGGACCAAGCGTCCATATCCACAGGGCTTGTAATCAAGACGATCGGGCAGGACGACCGCAATGCCATACGCCGTGACGAAAGCGGTTGGCATGGTATTGACCCGGTGGCCCAGCCAGGGGAAAGAGACCAGTCCATATCCAAGGTATCCCCCCCGAGCACTAATGACCCGGGAGCAGGATTTCCCGGATATTGGTTTGTCATTCTATCTGCCTTAAGGGCAATTTTTGGGCGACCGTAAGCTGAATTCCGGAGGGAGTTGTGCCGAAGACGGCGCATAGTCAGTTGCAGGCGTTGCAGATTGCAGAAAGGCTTCTCAAGGAAAAGAGGTTCAGAGAGACACTTGATCAATTGCAGGGAATCGACCTCTCGGTACTTTTGCCGGAAGAAAAGGCACTCTGTTATCTGCTGATTACTCATGCGAAACTCTATATGGGTGATTATGCCATCGCAAGGGAATTGGATTACGCGTTGGAGTATTATAGGAACAGCCTCGACACCAAGAGGTTTGCCTACGCGAAATATCTTCAGGGATGGCATGCAGAGCTTATTGGCGATTTTGATACGGCGAGAGAGGTATTTAACGAATCACGCTGCCATTATTTAAGATGTTCTGACGAGGCTGGCCAGGTGGCGGCATTGAACAAACTCAGTTCAATTTACCATCACCTTGGCGAGTACAATGCTGCGATCGAGATGTTGAATCGGTGCATTGAAATACTTGAACGCAACAGAGATATATACAAGAAAGTTCTGGCGCAATCTAACATGGCGGAAATCTTAAGATTAACTGGCTCAATCCGGGCGGCGATTGCTCTTTATGATTCAATCGGCGGTATGCTGGTAGACTTCAACTCGATGGATAAAGCCATCTTCTATTTCAAATCTGCAATGCCATTTGCGATGAAGGGCGACTCTGGCGCTGCCCGACGCTGGATCACAAAGGCCTTTCAATACCTTTCGGAGTCGGAGCGCGAACAAGCGATTTATTATGAAAATCTGGGCTGGATCTATCTGCTCGGGGAGGACTATGCCAAAGCCGAACGCGAGCTTCTCAAGGGCTTGGAGATTTCACTCAGAATTGCCCCGGAATCGACGCTTGTGTCCCAGATCAAACGCCTATTGGCGGATGCGTATCTTGGACAGGGTCGCTGCGACCTCGCCCGGCGATATGCCGATGAAGCCTTAGCGGTCGCTGCGCGAATCAACGAGCGGGCCGAAATAGCCGCCTGCTACCGCATTTTTGCGCGACTCGCCAAGATTGAAAGTGACTCGGTTGCCGCCAGAACCTGGTTCAAGAAAGCGGCCGACATCTTCAATATGATCGGTTCGCACTACGAACTGGCGGTAACGCGATTTCTGGCCGCCACATCAGGGTTATACGGCCAGGGGGAACAGCAAGCGCTCATATATCTGGCACGGGAGTACTTTGAACGAGAGGATATCGCGCCGTACCTCAGCAAAATCGGGCGGGCAAATCAATCGACCCCAGACAAAGCGTCGTCCAAGGATGGAAATCATGGGCAGGACGCGCCGACAATAATTGCCGAAGGCGATGTGATGAAAAGGGCGCTGGAGCTTGCCCGAAACGTTGCTCCATCAGCGATGTCCATTCTGCTGACCGGTCCCACGGGGGCGGGGAAGGACCTTCTCGCCGAACATATTCATGTCATTTCGGGCCGACAGGGGAAGTTTGTTTCGGTCAACTCGGCCGCTATGCAGGATAACATGATTGAGGCGGAGTTGTTCGGCTATCGGAAGGGCGCCTTCACGGGAGCTGACCGGGACAAGGCGGGCCTTATAGAGGAGGCCAACGGCGGGACCTTTTATCTTAACGAAATCGGCGATGCCTCTTTGGCCTTCCAGGCCAAACTCCTCGATGCGCTGGAAAAGAAAAGAATCCGTCGGGTGGGCGAGACCTTCGAGCGAGAAGTTGATTTCCGGCTGATCGCCGCAACCAATCGCGATCTGGAGAAGATGATCAGGGACGAAGTCTTCCGGGCCGACTTCTATTATCGCTTGAAAGAAGTCAGAATCGACCTGCCGCCACTCGGTGACAGGCGGGGAGACATTCCGGCGCTGGTGGCGCATTTCCTGACGGCCGAGGGGGTAGACATCAATGGAAACGGAGCCGGCGCCCTGGTAAACCAGATGGCTGCCATTCTCTCCGTGCGGGAATGGCCTGGAAATATCCGCGAATTAAGGGCAACCATAGCGTGTCTGGTCCGGCTGTATCACGGGGACCTCACCGGCATGGCGTCGGCGCTGTGTCCGAGCATCCTGCCTAAAAGCGACCATGACCGCATGGTGGCTCTACTCGAACAAAGCAACTGGAACAAGTGCCGCGTCGCCAGGATTTTGCATCTCACCGAAGGGGCGATTCGCAGTCGAATGAAGAAGCTCAAGATCGAGTCGCCCCGAGTTCGTAATTCTACGAATCGCAAATCCTCCGTTACGAGTTCCTAAAGCTTCCTAGCGCAACCGAATAATCCGCTATTCGTAACCATTCGTAATTCATCTTCATTCCATTTCGTAATAGTGCCACCGCTGCATCGCCATGCTCGGCAGCGACGGCGCGCCCCGACAGTTCGAACAATATATAATTCAATAACTTATTATATTCTCGCCATAATCGCATGCTATCGGCACATCCGTTGCTAAAGGGATAATCGAAGACAAAACCAGCGGCCGTCATGGGGATCGAAACGTGTCATGCATGACAGTTGAAGCGACATGATGGCCGCCGAAAATCGCTCAGCGGAGAGCGGTGTGATTGACAATCGCCGAAAAGGCGGGGACCGCCCGAGCCGTCCCGACGACAGGGACGGGGGTCCCGGAAGGGATTCATGGGTGACCGCGGCTGTCTGGGGCGGGGATATGGCACCGGGTTGGTCAACTCCCATCAAACAGGAAGTTTCCGTGGTCGGAAAAATGGAGGTGTTCCATGAAACGCGCGATTTTTGTCCTGATCGGTCTCACAGTTGGGATGGCGGTCCTGACGTTTTCGGGATCCGCTGCCTGCATCTGCGGCGACGCCAATGGTGATGGCAGTATTAACATCAGTGATATCTCCTATCTCTGCCAGTATGTTTTCAAAGGAGGTCCGGCCCCCAGACCGAAGGAGGCAGGAGATGTGAACTGCGATGGCAAAGTAGATGCCGGCGATATCTTCTACTTGGGGCAATATCTCTTTAATGGAGGGCCAGCCCCTTGCGCCAATTGCGTTTTCTCCCCTTGCACGCCGCCTGTAACGAGAGACCCTAAGTGAAGCATGCGCCGATCGAACCGCAACCGATCTATGGGGGGATGCGTGCGGCAATGGAGTCTCTTGCCGAACCACACGAGTCCCCCCATAGTTTCAATGGCCGCGCCTATGCTTTTGCCGGGCCGGCGTTTCAAGCCCCCTGAGCGCGCGACATCACCCTGCCCAAGGCCGACTCTATTTCTTCTTCGGGCCGATCATCTCCTCCGGGCGGACATACTTGTCAAACTCCTCGGTCGACAAAAGCTTCAGCTCAATGGCCGCCTCCCGAAGCGTCTTTCCCTCGATGTGGGCCATCTTGGCGATCTTGGCGGCGTTGTCGTACCCGATATGCGGGTTGAGGGCCGTCACCAGCATGAGGGTATTTTCCTTGTGCTTGGCTATCATCGCCTCGTTGGCCTTGATTCCCATCAGACACTTGTCGGTGAAGCAGGTTATCGTGCCGGTTAGAATCCGCACCGAGTGGAGGAAGTTATGAATAATCACCGGCTTGAAGACGTTCAGTTCGAAATTCCCCAGCGCTCCGCCGAAATTGACGGCCACGTCGTTGCCGAAGACCTGGGCGCAAACCATGGTCATCGCCTCCGGCTGGGTCGGGTTGACCTTGCCCGGCATAATCGAGCTGCCCGGTTCGTTTTCCGGCAATATCAGTTCACCCAATCCGCAGCGGGGGCCGCTGCCGAGCCAGCGGATGTCATTGGCGATCTTCATCAGCGACGCCGCCAACGTCTTCAGGGCGCCGTGGGCATAGACCAGCGCGTCATGGGCGGCCAGCGATTCGTACTTGTTCGGGGCCGTGACAAAATCAAGCTTGGTGATTTGAGCAATCTTTTCGGCCACCTTGATCGGGAAATCGGGGTGGGTATTCAGGCCGGTCCCGACGGCCGTGCCGCCTTGGGCCAATTCCTTAATGTATTTCAAAGAGGCCTCAATTCGCTCGATGGCGTACCTGATTTGCGCCCGGTAACCGGAAAACTCCTGCCCCAAGGTCAGTGGCGTGGCGTCCATCAAGTGGGTGCGGCCGACCTTGATAATATCCTTGAAGGCCAGTTCCTTCTTCTTCAGCTCGTCATGGAAACGGCGTAAGGCCGGCAGCAACCGATGATGAAGCTCCTCGACCGCGGCGATATGCATGGCGGTCGGAAAACAGTCGTTGGACGACTGGCTCTTGTTGACGTCATCGTTGGGATGGATCGGCTTTTTCGATCCCATTACACCGCCCGCAAGTTCGATCGCCCGGTTGGAGATTACCTCGTTGGCGTTCATGTTGGACTGGGTGCCGCTGCCGGTCTGCCAGACGACTAGCGGAAAGTGGCCATCCAGCCTGCCGTCGATCACTTCATCGGCCGCGCGGCAGATAAGCTCGGCCTTGTCTTTGGGCAAAACGCCCAGATCGGCGTTGGCCTGGGCCGAGGCCTTCTTGATAATTCCCAATGCCCGGATGACTTCGCGCGGGAAATGGTCGTTGCCGATGGTAAAGTTCTCCAACGACCGCTGTGTCTGGGCGCCCCAGTAACGGTCGGAGGCCACTTTGATCTCCCCCATGCTGTCGGTTTCGAGGCGATATGTCTTGTCGGCCATTATCTACTCCTTTCGGCGACGAGTCCCGTGTTCACGTCCGTCAGCCAAGCTTCTATGTTAAGGCGACGCGGCTACTTGTCGGATGCCACGCGTCGCCGCGTCTATCCGCAATCCCAGTTGCGAATCGCCAATCTACACGATTCGGGGCGCGCGGTCAATATGGGTGAGGCTGTTTTACTCCGCCGGTCGGCAGAATAAATGGAATCATGATCAGGCCCGCAGGCGGCCGGGGCAGTCAATCTGTGGGTTCCAACATCCGGATATACCCGATGCTGTACATGCCGTCTCCTTTTTCCGGCAGAACCATGATTTTGTCATATCCTTGCTCGATCGCCTCGCGCGGGACGTCAATGGAGGCAATAGCCAGTCCTTCAATGTAAGTCATTGACGCCCGAATCAGCCGGTCGGCCACCTTTCGGCCATTGCGCATGAATACCAGTCGATAATCATCGTTGGCGTCACGCCCCAGATCCACTTTCGGGGAGAAGTATGTCTTCCCCAGGTCGATTTCGAGCGCCCGGCGGATAATGATGATGTTGCCGGCGGCGTCCCAGGGGGTACCCTGGGGCTTCGGCTGGTTAATTTCGGCCAGCGCCGCCTTTTGCACATCGTTTTCGACATATTTCTGAACCAGGTCGTCGTAGGCGCCGAAATTGAACTTGACGATCTCGCCCAGACGCCGCAGGCCGAACAGGCGCCCCCGGGTCAGCAGACAGAGTTTGTCGTAATAGGCCGCCAGATTCGGGTCTTCGATCCGGTTTTTTCCGGCGGCGATGCTATTCGCATAACCCGATGGAACCGCTCTTGTAAAATGGCCGATACCGGGATTGGCGGCGTTATAAATCGGCAAACGGGCCAGCAACGGATCGGCCAGGGCATTGACATCGATGATATGCACCTTCGGGCCGGCGTAGAATCCCAGCATACCGATGCATCCGGCCGTGTGGACTTTGACCTCCTGATCCCGAAGGGTCCGTCCCTCGTCCACCCATGACATAACCGGCCAGGTATAGGCCGCCCGCGAGAAATTCGCCAGACCTGTGTTCAGGAAATAGAACTTGCGCTCATCACAAATGCCATTGGGAAGGCGGACCGGTTCATGGTTTTGGCCCTGGTCGTACCGGGTATAGATCGGATCAAAGCTGGATGTCAGTCCCAAAAGAAGGACAATGCCGCCGGCCAAGGCCACAATTCCACTGGAGACCTTGGCCATAGACCGGGAGAGAATGATGACGGCGCACAGCAAAGGAGCCGCCAGGTATCGGCCGGACATAAAACAGCCGCCGATGCGGATGACATAGAGCAAAATCAGCGCCAATCCGACGACGACCGGAATCATCTTCTTATCTCTGCTGATGAAGGGAATCACCAGGCCGCCGGCGATGACCATGACGGTCAGTGGATCGACGTTGAAAGAATTGATGAAATAGACAAACCCTTGCTGGATCAGAATTGAATCGGGAACGCCGGTGTGAAGCTTGGCATAGGCGGTATTGGGAAACGGAAAACCGTAATAGAGGAGCGAAAACAGTTCCCAGATGATGAAGGGTGAAAGTCCCAGCACCAGCGCCCGTAAGGCTTTGCGGCTGCGGAGGGTCCAGAAGGTATAGAGGAGTACCGGCAGATACAATAGGAAGGTATCGGCGCGATTGACAGCCGCCAGTCCTGCCAAAAGTGACAGCAGAAAGAGCGATTTTATAGAAGATTCGCGCTTTATATATATAAAGAGAAAGAGAACCAGGATGAAATATGTCAGGGGATTTTCCAAACCCGAGGTGGAAAAATCGATAAAGGCATCGGAGAGAGACAAGATGGCAATCCCCAGCGCCGCCACGAAGGCCGAATCGGCAATCTTGAACCCGTACCATGCCACGGCGGCCAGCGAGAGAGCAATTGAAACGGCAAGCGCGGTAAAGTAGATATTGCCGGACACCAGATACGGCAAGGCCATGACAAACACCCACAGGGGATGAGTGAAAGCCTGCACCCGCTCATCAACGTTCCAGGTCAGGCCATAGCCATGGATGAAATTGTCAACGGTGCGAAAGGAAATGTAAGCATCATCGCAGACCCAGGCGTTGCGCAGTACGACCACGGTATAAAAAACGAGAAAAAGGGCAATCAGGATCTTCCCTTCCAGCTTGTGGTCATTCATGATCTCTCCTCTTCTTTGATCGTCGATCAGGCGCGGTCAGGTCATTCCTATCGATGGTCGCACCATAGCTGCGTGCAATCCGGCGGACCTGTTATTCGGGGGTCAACGCCGTGCCGAGTCAGATATTCCTTAGACCCACCAGGGGCCGTGTTCCATAATCATCCGAAGCAGATTCGACGGCGTGGAATGCATAATTTCAATAATGTTCGCCGC
>CAZPEV010000009.1:0-35272 GCA_964585635.1 uncultured Ignavibacteriales bacterium | reverse complement strand
GTTGGTGATCAGGTTCATCACCACCTGCTGCATTTGGGCGGCGTCGGCCTGGATTTTCTTGGAGAGTTCCAGGACTTCCGTCTCCCGCCGCAGGTGCGCCATGAGGATTTCCATCCGTCGGGTGACGTTGGCCTCGTCCACCAGCTTTTGCTTCTGCTCAATTGCCAGGTTCATGTTGAACGCGATCAGGTCGGCCAGCTTGCCGGGAGTCTCCTGATTGATCGCGGAAATGTAAAATTCTTCCGACAAGTACGGCGCCAGATCGACCAGGTTCTTGAGGACCTCCAGCAGGTTGCGATGGAGGGCGTCGGTCTTGACGGTGGGCGCGAAGACGTCCTTGACTTCCGCGACCTGGGCCATCATGAACGGTTCCGTGGCCGTCTCCCGCTTGATGGTGATGCGGGCCAACCCCTGGACCAGAAACCGCACCGAACCATCCGGAAAGCGAAGCATCTTCAGGATATTGCAGGCGGTTCCGGTGGCATGAATGTCGGCGAAGCCGGGAGAGCGCACCTCGCTGTCCTTGGTGCAGAAGATCCCGATGGTCCTGCCCTGCGTCAGGGCCTCATCGACCAGCAGAGAGTGCTTTGGCTCGTTGATAATCAATGGTACCACCAGGAACGGAAAGACGACCACACCGCGTACGGGTAAGATCGGCATCTCATTCGGGAGCACCGTCGCTTCCTGCTTTTCCTGCATGATGGTGATTTCCACGGTCACACCTCATTCATCCTTTGGCCCGTCGGCCGCCGCCCATCGTCTATTCTAACGAATTCGCCATGTCGGCGCAATCCGAAAAAACCCCGGCCGCCGGTCCGGCGGTCGGCTGTCCCGGACCGCCGGGTCATAATCATCCGCCGAGCGGGTCTCTCCCGATGTATCGGCGTCCGGGACAGCCCCGTTCACCATCGGCACCGGCAGTCCCGGCCCGCTCAACAATTCCCTTGACATTTTCCCTCCATTCCCTAACCTATCGGCACGTATATGGTAAGGATCAGGCAAACACAAAGGGAGACCTGCGTATGTTGGATGCGGCTGACGATCCGGTCGAGGCCATCAGACTGGCGATTAAGCGCGAGGAAGGCGCCTACGAGTTTTACATGAAGCACGCCAAGCTGTTTAAGAATGAGGCCACCCGCAAAATGTTCGAGGCCCTGGCGGCCGAAGAAATTAAGCATAAAGAACGGCTGGTGGCGGAACTTGACAACAACTATCTGACCGAGATGTAATCATCACACGCTGTGAGGGAAAGGCCGGGCATGGTACCGATAAACCCCAAAGTGCTGGAATCGCTCAATTATGGCATCTCCGCGGAAATCAAGAGCTATGTTTTCTATCTGGAGGCCGCCAAGGTAGTCACCACCGATTCTTTTCGGCAGACGATGCTGAAACTGGCCGGCGAGGAAAAGGGACATTATCAGATATTGGAGCGGCAGCACCATTCGCTGGTGACCTCCGAGCAATGGGTCAGCTACAGCGATATCCTCAACCAACCGGGATTGCCGGAAATCAATGAGGATATGACCGCCATCCACCGGGCCTTAATCGCCCGGGTGCGGCGGGCCAAGGGAGAGAAGGCGCTGCTGACGATCGCCCTGGTTCTGGAGAATGATGCCCACCGGTTCTTCTCCACAGCGGCGGCGGTGGCGGCCGATCCCGAAGAGAAAGATACCTTCGAGTATCTGGCCAGGTTCGAATTGGGCCACATGCGGCTGATCCAGGGAATGATGAAATCGCTCTGAACCGTTAATCTCCTTGCGGGCCTAATATGAATCGGATAGATTGCGCGGAAAATCGACACCCGCGCAATTTTTATGGGGATGATGAGCCTGAACTGGATTGACATCGACCGCGCCGCGATTCTCCGCAACGTCGCCAAGTTGGGCCGTCTGGCCGGGATAAAAGTGATGATGGCGGCGGCGGCGAAGGCCAATGGGTATGGCCATGGCCTGGCCGAGATGGTAACGATTCTGCGCAGCAGTCCCGTTACTTATCTGGCGCTTCATTCCGCCGACGAGGCTGAAACCGCCCGCCACGCCGATTGGGATCGCCGGATCATGCTGGTCGGCGGGGTCGCCCCGGAGGAGATCGAGGCCGTGCTCCGCCTCGACCTGGAACCGACTATTTTTGAGACCTCTTTGATTGAGCGATTGGGACGCTTGTGCCGCCGCTCCAAGGTACCGGCACGGGTCCACATCAAGCTGGAAACCGGCACGCATCGCCAAGGTCTCACCCAAAAGGAACTCGACCGGGCCGTCGTGGCCCTCCGCAAATATCCTGAGATCACGGTCGCCGGCGTCTCCACCCACTTCGCCAACATCGAGGACACCACCGACCATTCCTACGCCAAAGGCCAACTGGCGCTGTTCAAGCAACTCGTGACGCATCTCAATCACAAGGGCATCAAGCCTCAAATGCGTCACACCGCCTGTTCGGCCGCGCTCCTTCTTTTCAAGGAGACTTATTTTGACCTCGTCCGCCCCGGCATTTCGCTCTACGGCTACTGGCCGTCGCGGGAGACCTATGTCTCCTACCGGCTCGGCGGCGGCAAAAACTCAATCCTCAAGCCGGCGCTGTCGCTTTACTCCCGCATCACTCAAATCAAGACGGTCGAGCCGGACAGCTTCGTCGGGTACGGCTGCACCTACCGCACCAGCGCCCGGTCGAAGATCGCCGTTCTGCCGATCGGATACTCCGACGGCCTCGATCGGCGATTGTCCAATCTTGGATACGTGCTGATCAAAGGACGACGGGCGCCGATCCGGGGACGGATCTGCATGAATCTGACCATGGTCGATATCACCGACATCCCCGGCGTCAGGCTGCACGATACCGTCACCATCCTCGGCCGCGACGGCGCCGAGCAGATCACCGCCGACACCCACGCCGATTGGTGCCAGACGATCAACTACGAAATCCTCTCCCGCCTGTCGCCGCTGATCCCTCGCCGAATCGTCTGAATGACCCGGCCCAAGCCTTCGCGAAAATTGCAGCATCCTATCGAGCCGACCCATCATTTCGCTGTTCCCGCCAGAGAATAAGGAGTATTATTGTCCGCTATTAAAGTATTGCCTCGCAACACAAAAGATTAGACAAGCAACAGGCGCCCAAAAAACCTCTTGACTCTTGGCCTGAAAATCAGTTTTTTATTGTGAAACTATTCACATAGTCTGGTGGATACCTGGGGACGATTCGAGCAATGGCAAAGCTGGAAAACGACAATAAGAAGATTTCCGAATCGACAATCAAACGCTTGTCCCTCTATTTTCGCGCCTTGTCGCTGCTCGAAAAGGAAAACTTCGAAACGATCTCCTCCAAGGAACTGGCCCGGCGGGAGAAACTGACCCCCGCCCAGGTCCGCAAGGATTTATCGTTTTTCGGCTCCTTTGGCACGCGCGGACTGGGTTACCCGGTTTCAGAACTGAAACAGCGGATCGCCCAGATTCTTGGCGTCAACCGGGTCTGGAACGTGGCGATGATCGGGGTCGGCAACATCGGGTCGGCGCTGGTCTCGTACAAGGAATTCCAGAAGCAGGGCTTTGCCATCAAGCTGGTGTTCGACAATGACCAGCGGAAGATCGGCTCCAACCATAAGGGGCTGATCGTCTCCGACGTGAAAGAGATGCCGCGCCTGCTCAAAGAGCATCACATCGAGATGGTCGTTCTGGCGGTGCCGGCCATCGTGGCCCAATACATAATTGATGAGGTCGTGGCGGCCGGTATCAAGGCGATTTTGAATTTCGCCCCGATTAACCTGCAGGTCCCCCCAGACGTTATCTTACGCAACGAGAACATGGCGATGGAGCTGGAGTATCTCTCCTTCGCCCTCTCCAATAAATATATCCCTGATTAACATCCGGGCCTGACATCCGAGGATATACGGCAGGAGTTCCGCCACGATGGACTCCTGCCTTTTTGCTGGTCGGACGACACGTAACGTCCGGCCTGCCCACGAGGCCAGGCAAAACCGGCCCATGGCGCTTATCCGGATGAAATCTATTTTGAGAATTAAAGTATTCCCGCTCAGGGTCGATAGCACCAATATGAAGACCTGGGTGCGTGAGGAATGACAACGCGGCCCTATTCGCATCTGGCCGAATCCCAAATAGTGGAAAAGCCATGAAGCCTTCGGCACAAGAATCCTGCCAAGCCAGACCCGCGTCAACGATCGTGAGCGAGGGGGCAGAGCATCTCCTTCACCTCATCCCTGTCATCCTGGTCGCCTTGGATACGGACGGCAAAATAGCTTTCATCAATCGCAAAGGCTTCCAGACTCTTGGATATGAGGCCGGCGATCTTCTCGGCCAGGATTGGTTCCGGTTCTTTCTTTGCCATGAGCACAGCGAGGCCGTCCTGGACACGATCAAGGAATTCATCGGCGGCAAGGGCCACGCCGATGTTAGCTGCGAAGGGTACATTGTCGCCAAGGGCGGTCAAAAACGCCATTTGACCTGCCGGTACTCGTCAATAAAGGGTGCCGCCGAACGCATAACCGGCGTCCTTTTCTCCGGCCACGACATCACCATATCCAAATCGATAGAGAAAGCCTTGAGCGAAAGTCAACTGAAGCTTCGCGCCATATTCGATCAGACCTATCAATTCATCGGGCTGATGTCTCCCGAGGGAACCCTCCTGGAGGCCAACCGCACGGCCCTGGAATTCAGCGGCATCAAGGAATGTGACGTGCTGCATAAGCCGTTCTGGGAATGCCCCTGGTGGACTCACTCCAAGGAGCTCCAGGAACGGTTGCGACTGGCTACCATGGCCGCCGCCGGGGGCGAATTTGTTCGCTTTGAAGCCACCCACCTGGCCGGAGACGGCAGTACCCATTACATCGATTTTTCGCTGAAGCCGGTCAGAGACGCTGCCGGCCGCATCATCTATCTTATTCCGGAAGGAAGAGATATTACCGAACGCAAAAAAGCCGAGGAGAAGGTGCTGGCCAGCGAACACAAGCTGCGCGCCATAGCCAACGCCGCTACGGACGCCATCATCATGACCGATGATAGGGATCTCATCTGCTTCTGGAATGTGGCCGCGACCCATCTCTTTGGACGCCCCCAAGCCGATGCCATGGGTCAAGACATGAATCGATTTCTCTCCTCAGACGGCGGCCCCGACGCCTTCATGACGGCCATTGCCGAGACCGCAAAAGATATACCCGACAAACCGGCCGGCTGCACTATATCCGCAACCGGAATTCATGACGATGGCAGCAGATTTCCGGCCGAGCTTTCGCTGACCTCAGTGGAACTTGACGGACGGCGGCATGCCATCTGGATCGTCCACCGGACGCAATCTTTATAGAAGATTAAGGCCGGCCCCCCGCCATCGACGCATAGGCAATCGATTTCACCAGGCATAGCCAATCCCCGCTCCGCCCCGCCTGCATATTGAATCCGCCGCCCTCACGGCTCTGTGCACAGCCCCCAGCGCTAGCGCAACAATCGCCCAAAAGAGATCCAACATAAGGAGGATAACGCTTTGCGCGGAAAAATCTCACCATCCCCGGCGGAGCGACATGGAATTCTCTGGGTCGTCCTCGCCACCTATCTGTCCAGCAATCAACCCCGACGCCAGTGGGTCAGTTTGAAGTCTCTTCCTGGTAATCTCTAAATATCTTTTTTATATTTCTCGGCGTACGCGGAGAGACTATGAGGCCTTCTTGGATTGCGCTAATCATGTCATTGCTGAAACTATCATGTGGTTGAAAATCTCGCTCTCGAATACGGATAATAATATTTTCTTTGTTGAATATTCTGGCATCAGCGTAACTTATGACTGTGTCATGCTTAATAAATCTATGATCCCCAGAGGATAAAACGACCGTTAGATCGGAATTTGGTTTTTTGGAGGTAAGAAAAACAGCAATAACTTGTTGGGTTGATCCGAACGGTTCAGTGATTATCACCCAAAGATGACCATTTAAGATGAATGATTCCCCGCAAGAACAATTGAATATCACTTCGCTACCCGCTAAACATCTCCATGTCCGCAAGGGCTTCAATGTCTTCCAGAACAGCTTCTATCTCCGCTTCCGTCTTTCCGCCCGCACGTAGGATATCTTTATAATCTATCTTGATCGAGGAATGTTTGGGATCTTGCCATTCCTCAAGAGTATGCGAAAAATCTCGAATCTGCCATCGGGATTTTGTCCCATGTCGGGCAAAAATCTCTCTAATAAGCTGATCCTCAGCATCCGATAATTTGTCGTCTCCAGGATCATCAATGAGACTTACTTCATTATTTATGGGTTGAGAAATGGCTTTTTCCCAGTGGCCATCAGATTCTGACTCCCCATGCAATAAATTGAGGGTTTGACATAAAACGGGGCCATGATCCATAGATACGCAATAATCAAATATGATAGGCCGCCCTAGCCGGATGAGCGCCTCTCTTTCCGCAAGATAAAGCAGTTTCATAAGCTTGAGATGGTTCATTCGGCCACCCCGTAATTTGAGGAATATGGCTGCGACCTGCGAAGCTTTATCTTCTCGGAACTTTGGAAGTTTCATAATAGCATCTTATGTATCGTCAAATCGCCGATATTACTGATTACCGCTATATTATACGCGGAAGCCTACCAAATGTCCACTCACTTTGAGCCCAAAATTGACAAAAAACTCATCCAGGCTCGTTTCCTTCATCCAAATCCACGATGCCGTTCATATTCCATAGCCTATCCGTAACGCCAGCTTCCATAGCGGGAAACACCCACAAGGTCTTGTGAAGACCATAGAAGTTATAATACATGATAATGTAGGGCAATCACATATTTAATATTCTGAGTCTTTTTGGAATAGTTCCTGGGGCAGGAGCCCGCCGTGGCGGGCACTCCTTTCTCTTCCTTCTCCAATATTCCGTGGGCCGGAGACCTTTCGCTCTGTCCCAGCAAATAGGTCACGCCGCTTGGGGCCTGACGATTCCTGCTCCGTTTCCCCCCCAAAATCACCACACAATCGATGGTGAATGATACTCCACCCCCTATTATAGGACCATTAAATCGAGGGTACCCGTATGCCAGTCAGCAAAAAACAACTCCAAGCCAACCGCCAAAACGCCCAAAAATCAACCGGGCCTAAGACCGCGGAGGGCAAAATGATCTCCAGCCGCAATGCCGTCCGGCATGGCTTCCGCTCCCACGACATGATCATCAATTCCCCCGCCCTCAAGGAGAGCAAGGAGGAATACGATCAACTGCTCGCCTCCGTGTTCGAGGAACTACGGCCCCAATCCTTTTTTCAGGCCTACCTGGCCCGCAGGATCGCCATCTGCCTCTGGCGCTCCCGCCGCGCCGTCCGCGCCGAAACCGCCGCCATCCACAGCCAACTTGATGACGTCGAAAATGATCTTAACACCGTCAACGCCTTCAATCGCCTGCTCAACCCGGACGCTTATGCCGACAACGGCCCCGATTCTCCGCAGGCACAGCAGCGCCTGCGGTCAGCGATCATCGGCGTCAACTCCATCCCCGGACCGGCCGCCGGCCACAATATCCTGCGGTACGAGATGCGCCTTGACCGCCAGCTCAATCGCGCCTACTCCCTGCTGATCCACCTTCAGAAATGCTCTAACTCCAAACCATCCAACAAGAAGCCGGGCAAGACTTGAAAAATGAACGGACGAACCCATTTTCCCCCGCAATACCAAGGAGGATAGCACCTTGCGCGGAAAAATCTCACTGCCACCCGCCGGGCGATACAGTATTCCCCCGGTCGGACTTGCCGGTCATCCGCCCGCACACCACCCCCAACTTCCCCCTTGATTTTCCGGGGCGCTTTGCTTATCATTCTATTCAACGCGCAATTTTGGGCTCCGGATCAGAAAAGGCTAATCTCACGGCCAAAATAATCCGAGACCCAGAATATGGCTGCAGGGACGCAGCAAAACAACCGCCCGGACCGATGGTCCAGCCTGGTTCGAAAGCAAAGGAGATCTGATGCGCGCCAAATTCACCTTTCCCCTGATCGCCGGTATCATCCTGGCCGTCATGGCCGCGGCTCCGGGCCATTGTATGGGCTGGATCAACCTGGTCAGCGCCTCAATTGACCATCTGGACCAGGATGTCTATCGTCTGCGGGCCTCGTTCGACTGGGGCGGCGACTCGTACATCGACCCCGCCTCCGGCCATCATGTCGACCCGGTGTTCGATCGCCTGCTGATCGCCAATCCCCTGGGTGAGCCGGTCGATTGGACCTATAACCACACCGGCGGAATGGGATATTCCTATGCCGGCGACTGGTTTGGCGGCATCTATCCGGCCGAAATCGGCGGCGGCGCCTCCGGACTGCACGGACCGGAATTCGGCTGGGATTTCCGCTACGATGGCCCTCAGGGAGCGACCTTTACCCTCCCTTACCTCGCGGTCTTGACCTGGCAGGAATACGACTACGGCCAGTCCCGGAGCCTGGGCGGATTCAGCGAGCAGTTTGAGGGGACCATGACCGTCGCCATGAACGCCATGGGGGCGTCGGCCGTTATTCCCGAGCCGGCCACGGCGGCCATGCTTGGGCTGGGGTTGGCCGGCCTGATCGTTTACCGCCGGACCCGCTCCAAGTAAGAACCGTGCCGCCGTTTGGGCCGCCTCGCCCCTGCCGAATGTAGACGACCATGGTCGACTCTTCCCATTCTCCATCGGCTGCGATCTTCTTGTCGCCCATATCAATCCATGATAATGAATATCGCCGTCGGTCGTGCCTTAAATTGGTCGGGAAGAAAAACAACCCCGTCTTGTATTTGTCAATAGATGTGATACCCTTGACGGATATTTATGGTTGCCAAGGGAACGGCGAAGCTGGTATGTTGAGTATAAGACTAAGGAGGCCACGATGAGTTCGATTGTGCGACAGGTTCTGGTGGTGATTATCCTGCTGGTCGCAGGCGCGGCACTATTGTGGGCGGACAACCTTTCGCTGACAGTCTACAACTCGAATCTGGGTGTGGTGCGGGAGGTTCGGAAGCTCGATTTTGCGCAAGGAAACGGCCGGATCGCCTTTGCCGACGTCCCGTCTCAGATCGACGCCACCTCGGTGACGCTCGAGATGACCGATCCCAAACTGGCGGTGGAGATTCTGGAGCAGAATTATGCCTATGATCTGGTCAGCCCGGACAAGATCTATGGCAAGTATATCGATCATGAGATCGAGGTGATCACCGAGAAGGGGGAGCTGTTCTCCGGGACGCTGCTGTCGTTTTCCGGCGGCTATCTGGTCATCCGGCAATCCGACGGCAAAATCAGATCGATCGTGCAGGGAACGGTGCGCGACGTGACCTTCCCGGATTTGCCGGAAGGATTGATCACCCGGCCGACGTTGTTCTGGCTCTATAATTCCAGCTTTGCCGGCAGCGCCGACGCCGTCGTAAGTTATCAGACCAGCGGTATCGACTGGCAGGCGGAATATGTCGGTGTGCTCGACGCTGATGAAAAGATGCTGAACCTGCCCGGCTGGGTTTCGATCGATAACCACAGCGGCAAGACCTACACCGACGCCACCCTGAAGGTTATTGCCGGTGACATCCATCGGGCTCAACGGGAAGCACCGGTGTATCGCGCCGATATGGAAATGGCGACGATGGCGATGCCGAAGGCTGCGGCCGGATTTGAGGAGAAGCCGTTCTTCGAATATCATCTGTACACCCTGCCGCGCCCCGCCACCATCGCGGATAACGAAATCAAGCAGATATCGATGTTCGACCCGGCGCAGGCGGCCGTCACCAAAGAATTCCGCTACGCCGCCGATCCCGGCCAGACCGATGTCATGGTGTATATCAAAACCACCAACACCAAGGAAGTCGGGCTGGGCATGCCGCTGCCGGCGGGACGGGTGCGGGTGTTTAAAGCCGACACCGATGGATCGATGATCCTGTTGGGTGAGGACCGGATCGACCACACTCCGCGCAATGAAGAAATCAAATTGACCATCGGCCAGGCGTTCGATATCGTCGGCAAGACGACCATGGTGGCGCAGCGGCGTTTGTCGGACAAGGTCAGCGAGACCGATTTCAGCCTTGAGGTGCGCAACCAAAAGGAGACGCCGGTCACGGTCGTGGTCTCGAAATCCCTCGGCGGATACTGGGAGATTACACAATCGACGGTCGATTTCGTCAAGAAGTCAGCGACTGAAGTGGAATGGAAGCTGGACATTCCGGCGGCGGGCAAAGGGACCGTGGACTTTACCGTTCGCAACACTTGGCAGTGAGTGAGTGGTGGCCAAAAGAGAATTTGACATTTGACCGAGGATGCCATAAATTGAACCGTTTTTTAACGTCTCGGGAGGATAAGGTGAAGAAAATCAGCCTGTTCATAGCCGTTCTGCTGATGGCGGCGATACTGGCGCCGGCGACGATGGCCCAGGAAAACCGGGCCTTGTGGTCGTTGTCGACTTATGTACAGTCGGCCAAGATCCAGTACCAGCATGTCTATAAAAAGAGCAAGCTGAGAAGCGACCTGTACACGTCAATTGATCTTATGCGGGAGGCCGCCGGCCGTTTCCCGCGGGTGCCGGAAGTGTACAACATGCTGGGAGCCTTTTTTGCGGAAATTCACGTCGTGGACACCATGATCGCCTATTTCGACTCGGTTGAGACGGCCTGCGCCGACCAATCCGTCCCCGCGGATGCTCGGAGGAATTGCTACAAGGATGATAACTATGTCAAGACGATGAATGGCATCCGGCAGAAGTTTTGGGAGGAATCGTACAACGACGGCGTGGAATACCTCCGCCAGTATGATACGATCTTGGTTATGAAGGCGGGGGCTCCCACCGAAGATTCCGCCAACGTCATTGAGGCGCTTCGTCAGAAAGCGATCACTATGTGCCTGAATAGTTTTGAGATGGCTAAGAAGCTTAAGCCAAAAGACCATCTGGCATATAACGGCATGGGTATTCTGCTGGAGCGGGAGAAAAAGCATGCCGAAGCCATCGATCAATTCAAGGAAGCGATGCGGCTGAAGGGCGAAGATTCCGTGAGCGTCAGCCGTATCGCCTATGCCTACATTGAGATTCCGGATTGGAAGAATGGCATCATATGGTTCGAGCGGCTTCTGGATTATGAGCCCAAAAACACCAGCGCCATGATCAATCTGTCGATTGCCTACAGCCAATTAAACGAATACGACAAAGCGCAGGAATACAACGAAAAGGTCCTGGCCGTGGAGCCGGACAACACTCAGGCGCTGTTCAATTCCGGGCAGTATTGGTTCATGAAGATGCAGGAAGCGGCGGTGGCGGTATCGGACGTCCCCGACAGCGCCAAGAACGCCGACGCTAAGCGCAAGCAATTGGACGCCCAGTCGCTGGACGCCCGAAAGAAGGCGGAGGGGAATTTCGAGCGAATCATCGCCAACAACCCCAACGATAAAGATGCCCTCAAACGCCTTGGCATCCTGTATCTGCTCAACCAGCAGAATGAAAAGGCAGCGGAGGTCTTCGCCAAGCATATGGCGATTGATTCCAGCGATGCCAGTGTGCTGGATTATCTCGGCCGCGCCTATATCCAAATGGGGAAATTTCAGGAAGCGATCAAACCCTATGAGATGCTGATCAGCACCGACCCCGGCAACGCCGAAGGATGGGAGCGATTGGAAGAGCTGTATCGATATACCAATCAACCCGAGAAGGCCGAAAAGGCCAAGAAAACCGCAGAGGATTTGCGAAAGATGTAACCACACGCGTGTGGCGAAGGAAAAGGGCAGCCTCCCGGCTGCCCTTTTTGGCATATGGTGGAAAATCGCGGCATCATCAACCTGGCCGTCATCGGCCCCTATTGCAACCTGTTTAGTTATCGCGTCCATCCGGATGACGGGCGCGATTTGGAGCCGGGGTGCCGTTTCCTCGTCCCGTTCGGATCCGGTACCAAGATCGCATTCCACGTGAATTATCAAAGCGAGCCGGTCACATACCGCCTGCGATATGTCAAAGAACGAATCGATGCCGTCTCGCCGTTTCCCCCTGACCTGTTCAATTTCTGCCGCTGGATCGCCGACTACTACTTCGCCGGTCTGGGCGAAACGCTGGCGGCGGCCCTGCCGGGGACCGGAACCAAAAAACCGCCGCTGGAATTTGTCGCCCTCGACCGAACGGCTCTCGAATCGATCGACGGCGTCGATCAGGCAACCCGGGACCTGGCCCGACGGTTTCTTCAGGGACGTGCTGTGGCTGAAACCAGCATCATGCGCGATAGCCGTCTCCTGCCGATTATCAAGCGATGGCTGGAAATCGGTGTCGTGGCAACACGATATCGAGGGAAGGCAGAGCGCAAGAAGATTCTGGGATACCGACTGACGGAGGCTGCCGTTCCCCTTGACCTAAAAGGGACCGGGAAACTGGCCGATCTTCACCGCGACATCGTCTATTCCCGCAAGGAACTTCTGGCCGATTTTGGCCTGACCGCCTATCAGCTTGACAGGTTGGCCAAGCACGCCCTGGTCGAAAAGGTCATGGATGAAATCGGCGTGGCTGAGCTTACGCATTTTCCGATTCGTCATGACCTGCCGCACATGGCACTGCTGGAGGCGCAACAGAAGGCGCTGGAGGCCATCCTTCCCTCCCTGAGGGACCATCGCTTCGAGCCGTTTCTGCTGTATGGGGTGACCGGCTCGGGCAAAACGATGGTCTATTGCCACGCCGCCCGCGCGGCAGTCGATGACGGCGGGGCGGTGTTGATGATGGTCCCGGAAATCCCGCTGGCCGGGCAATTGCTGGCCTCGTTTGCCGCTTTCTTCGGCGATCGGGTGGCGGTGATCCATTCGGGCTTGACAAATCACCAGCGATTGGTGATACGGGACAGAATCACTGCCGGAGAAATCCGGGTCGTCATCGGGCCGCGCTCGGCTATCTTCGCGCCGCTCAAGAATCTGCGCCTGATAATCGTCGATGAGGAACACGACTCGTCCTACAAACAGGACGATCCCGCGCCGCGCTATCATGGCCGCGACGCCGCCGTCATGCTGGCCCGGATGGTTGGTTGTCCGATCGTCCTCGGATCGGCCTCTCCCTCGATCGAATCGTTCCACAACGCCACGACCGGGCGATATCACCTGCTGATTCTCGATCAGCGTCCAAAATCGGGCTACCGGATGCCGCAAATCGTGACCTTGGACATGAAGACCGAAAAGATATCCGGCGAGTGTTCGTTCTTGGCCTATCGCCTCAAGCAGGAAACCGAGCGGCATATCGCCGACGGCGGACAAGTCATCTATTATCTCAACCGGCGCGGCTTCTCCCCCTGCCTGAAATGCCGCGAATGCGGCCAGGTCCCCACCTGTCCCGATTGCGGCGTGACGCTGACCTACCATCGAATCGGCCATCAACTCAAATGCCATTTCTGCGACCGAGTGGAGCCGGCGCCGGAGCAATGTCCCCATTGCCATGCCGCCGACTTCGTCTACGTCGGGACCGGCACACAACGGGTGGAGGAAAACCTGTCGCGTCTGTTCGAGAATATCAGGGCGGAACGGATCGATTCCGACAAGACCGCCCGTAAATCGGGGCGGCTGATCCTGGGGGAATTCGCCGAGGAGAAATTCGACCTGTTGGTCGGGACGCAGATGGTCACCAAGGGATTGGATATTCCAGGGGTGACGCTGGTGGGAGTGCTTTCGGCCGATATCGGGTTGGATATGCCGGACTTCCGCGCCGCCGAGAAAAGCTATGCCCGGCTGCTTCAAGTCGCCGGCCGGGCCGGGCGCGGCGACCGCGACGGCCTGGTCATGATCCAGACCTACTACAGCGATCATCCCGTGATCGGCCATCTTATCGACGGGGACTATCGCCGCTTCTTCGAGGCGGTCCTGGCCGAGCGCCGGGAACTGCACTATCCGCCGTTCTCACGGCTGATCAATATCACCTTGCTTTCGCCGGATGAAAAGCTGCTGGAGAAAGAGGCCCCGGCCTTTCGCTGCCGGATCGAGGGCCATCTGGCCGGATTGACCGCCTCCGATGGGCCCGGCGCTGAGGGTGCGGCAGGGGACGACGTCCGACCGGTTTCTTTCATCTTGCTGGGACCATCCCCGGCGCCGATGTACAAGCTGCGCGGGCAGTTTCGGCGGCGGCTGATTCTCAAGTGCGGCGCGATCAAGCGAGTGCTGGCGCGGCTGCGGCGATGGGAGGCGGAGGACAAATCGTTTGGACTGCCGCCCAAGGTTCGCGTCATCATCGACGTCGACCCGATGAACATGATGTAGCCGCCCTGATTCCAAGAATCTTCACCTCCGTAGCTCTGCGTCACGGGTGACATGTTTTCGGTTGCGCCGACGGATGCGGGTTTCCAGGGACAACGGAACTGGTTCTGTCAAACAGTTTTGGATTGACATTTTGCTGTTTTGGGCGATATTGAAATGGCAGCGGGATATATGCACTCATGAGAGTTGGACAGCTCTAATTGCGGAACAGGACCATGGCTTTTCAACCGGCAGCGAAAGCACATTTCCGTTTCAGCGACAGGCCAAGCGTCTGGCTCCTCTTGCTATTCATCGCGATCATGGTTGCATCTTGGCAATGTGAATCCGACAAACAGGGCGTCACCGCCCCACCGGTCGAGACGCACCAGTTCATCGATTCAACCGACCCTATCGATGGTGCCGTCGATGTTCCTCTCCGAAGTTGCATTCGCATCACTTTTCGGAATCCAATGGACACCGCGACCATGACCGCGAAGAAGTTTATCCTGGACGGCGGAATTACTTACAGCGTGTCTCGTGACTCCATGAAGGTCGTTATCTGCCCCGGCCATGAGCTAGACCGTGGCGCTGAATACCGTGTCGTGATCGATTCCGGCATCGCCGACATGGCCGGCAACGTTATGACCACTCGATACACTTTCTCGTTTCAGGCCGAGTCCGGAAACCCCCTGATCTCTACCATCTCGCCGGCCAATGGGCAGACCGGTGTTCCGCTCGACGCCAAGATCATTGTGACCTTTATGCGAGCAATGGATACCGCGACCCTAAATTCGGGCACCGTGCTTTTGAGCAATGATATCGGTGGCACAATTACTTACTCCGACCGCCGCCTGGTTTTCACCCCCAACGATAGTCTGGAATCGAGTCACACCTATACGGTGACCTTGAGAGCGGCAGTCAGCGACAGCGCCGGCCTGACGTTGGGACAGGATTATTCCTGGACCTTCACGACCGGCAAGTTCGGCAAACCTTATGTTGTCTCCGAACTTCCCACCAATGGCGCTATGCAGGTCTCGGTCAGCACCGACATCTCCATCCGGTTCTCGGAATCTATCGATTCCACCACCATTTCTGCGGATGAATTCACGGTCAGCGGAGGAGTCAGCGGCACCCTGAAATTCTTGGTGACTTCCGTCGTGTTTCATCCCACCGTCAATTTGCAGCCCCGCACCGCATATACCGCGACTTTTCATGGCGATATTACCAGTATGACCGGCCACACCGCGCATATCGATCATACCTGGACCTTCACGACGAAATACGCAACTGCCACCACATTTGATCTGGCATCCAGTTATCCGGTCTCAGACGCGGGATGTATTCCACTCGATGCCTCGATACGCATGGTATTTTCCCATCTGCTCGACTCAACAACGATCATTCCGGCCAATTTCATCTTTGAGGAATTTAACGGTGGCCGGCTCTCGGGATCGCTCTCAGGCCACGATTCCATAGTGGTATTCCAGCCTGATGTCCCATTTGTCGCTCTAAAGGAATACAAGGCGACGGTTCTCACGGGGATCAAGGATATTGATGGAATGAGCCTGCCCCATTCGCGATCATGGCGCTTTTCGGCGAAGGGAGAGAACCTGCTGCCGCTGGCCATCGGCAATAAATGGTTTTATCAGGTTGCCCAAGGCCAATGGCCCATCTATTCATTTGATACTCTTCATGTCGATTCGATCGTAATAGTGAGCGATTCGACTGTCGGCGGGACACGCTACTATGTTGACCAGTATAAGCGCCTCTACCGTTACGAGAATGACACACTCGAAGTCTCCTTCCGATTCGCCTTCAATCCCTGGCCTCCCCTGCACAGTTTCGGAAACGTCGATTGCGCGGGCTTTAAGGCGGTCACGATCACAACAGACAGCGCTTCATATCTATGTCAGCCCATCACGTACGTGTACAGTAATAGTGGTTACTACGATTCGCGCGGATACAAGTTTTCGCCCGGCATCGGCCTGGTCCGCTTTGACGAGCATACCAGTACGCCGTCCTCCGGCTCTGACGTCTATACCGCTTGGCAATTATTCTCGTATCAGTTGCAGAGATGATTTGAGCCTCCGGACCGGGAATCGCTACCGTCTATCCCAAATAAAAAACAGCCGCCAACTTGGGAGCGGGAATTCATGGTTTGCTACCGTTTAGACGGATGTTCCGCGCGGTAGCGGCGGAAGGCGGCTAAATATTGCGCGATCTTCCGCTCGCGTCCTTTATCGGTCGGATGATAAAAATGGCGGTCTTTGATATTGTCCGGTAAAAACGTCTGATTCACAAACGGCGTGTCGCTGTCGGGGGGATAGATATATCCTTCCCCGTAGCCGGCTTCTTTCATCAGGCGGGTCGGGGCGTTGCGGATATGCATCGGGACCGGCAGGTTTTCGGTCGTCTCCACTTCATCCATGGCGTCCTCAAACGCCTTGTATACCGAGACCGACTTGGGCGCCGTCGCCAGGTAAACTGTGGCCTCGGCGATCGCCAGTTCCCCCTCGGGCGAACCGAGGAAACGGTAGGTTTCGGTGGCCGAGATGCAGAAGGTCAGCGCGAACGGATCGGCCAGGCCGACATCCTCGGCGGCAAACCGCACCAGCCGCCGCAGGATATAGAGCGGCTCCTCGCCTCCTTTGAGCATCCGCGCCAGCCAGTACAGCGCCGCGTCGGGGTCGCCCCCGCGGAGCGACTTATGCAGCGCCGAAATGACGTTGTAATGCTCTTCCTCCGACTTGTCATAGATGACGCTGCGCCGTCCGGCGATGTTTTTGAGCAGATCGTAGGACACCGTCGCCTCGTCGGGTAGGTCATCGGCGGCCGCCTCCAGAATCGACAGCGCCCGCCGCGCGTCGCCATCGGCCTGGTCGGCCAAAAAATCCAACCCTTTCGGTTCGATGGTCAAGCGCCGCATTCCCAGCCCCCGCGCCTCATCGGCCAGTGCGCGGGTGATGATGGTCTTGATATGCTCCTGCGTCAGCCTTTCCAGCACGTAGACCCGCACCCGCGACAGCAGCGGCGTGATGACCTCGAACGACGGGTTCTCGGTCGTGGCCCCGATCAGGATAATCGACCCGTCCTCGACAAACGGCAGAAAGGCATCCTGTTGGGCCTTGTTGAAACGGTGAATCTCATCGATGAACAGATAGGTGATGGAGCCATGCAGGGCGCGTCGTTTCCGCGCCAGGGCGATGACCTCTTTCAGCTCCTTGATGGTGGAGGTCACCGCCGAATAGGGGAGATATTCGCCCTGGCAGGACTGCGCGATCAGAAAAGCCAAGGTGGTCTTGCCGCTACCGGGCGGGCCCCAGAAGATAATCGACCCGACCCGGCTCGATTCGATAGCCCGCCGCAGGGGGGTGCCGGGTCCGATGATTTTTTCCTGCCCGACGAAATCATCGAACGTCGCGGGGCGCATCCGATCCGCCAGCGGGCGTTTCCGCGCGCCCTCGGCGTGATGCTCTCCGCCCGGCTCGGATCTGGGGTCAAACATATCCATGAGAAGAATATACACAATTCAGCCGCAAAAATCGACTCCATGACAGGAGGTATTCCGGGCCGGGGAAGCGGATTTTTCAATTAGAACGACGCAGCAATTGCCGGCTCCCATCCCAGAAAAAAACCCAAAACGAACCAAAATTCTGCATGCACGCGAAAATACCCGGGTGAACGCTATCCACTTACCACGCAATCAGATATAGTCGGCGGAGCAGATAATAATTGGGTTCGTTCTGTCATTTTCCGGGGGCCCCACGTTTTTGTCTGCTCCCCTCCTCCCCGCCCCGCAGGAGAGAATTCGCACAAAGACATTCGGACTAAAGGCATAGGCATACCTCCACAGTGTTACTCTCAATATAGCCGGCCGAGTTGCATTCAACATCGATATTGTAGTAATATTGCGGTGGACTTGAAATGGGAGAATAACCGATGGAGATGCTGGTATGATTGATTCCCCCAAGGCCCGCAATATCTTCTTTGTCCTTTTGGGCGTAGCAGCCCTTATGCTAAAGAGACATTATTCCGGGCCATTCGTGGAGATTGTCAGAAGCTACGGCGGCAATGTGGCAGCCTCGTTCGCGGTATATTTCTTGGTTGGAATTACCACTTTCGGATGGAGATTCAGACGGCTGCTGACGGCCGGTATTGCTCTTCTGGTAGTTGATCTCTTTGAGGCTACGAACGGATTCGGAGTGATGACCAACACGTATGACCGGATCGATTTTGCGGCCAACGCGGTGGGAATCGGGCTCGCCCTGGTGATCGACACCGTGGCAGGCAGGATCAGCACGGGGAGAATGACTGGCCGTCTGGCCCTTTAGGAAGTGTTGAAGAAGCTCCCCACCGTCTTTGAGAGGGGCCATGCACGACGGCGCAATCTTGATTTTGATAGTATGTCCGAGATCGCCACGACCCGCCACGGGCGGGTCTCGCGATGACGAGTTTGAGGCTCTTCAGCATGCCCTCTAGGGCGAGATCATATAGCGCGGGACCACCCGATAACTCAGATCAGGGCGTGAAGGCGCAGGGCGCCGGGCCGCTTTTGAAGATGTAATTGATCACGTACACGGCATCGCCGATATTCACCGTCCGGTCGCAGTTAGCGTCACCGGCCAAAAGCGGATTCGGGGCCGGGCCACCCTTGAAAATGTAATTAACCACAAAGACGGCGTCACCTACGTTGAGCGTCGCGTCGCGGTTGGCATCGCCGTTCTTGTAATGATATCCCTCTTCCACTTGGTACGTCGTCGTGTCGACCTTGCCGGAGGCGGGGCAGAGTTTGTCGGCGGCTATGATAAGTTGCTGGGTGCCGTCGATCTTGATGATTGACGAATAGGTCGCTCCGGCCGGAATCCCAACCTCGGTCACAAACTGGACGATGTACGTACCCTCGATGGGATGATCGATGATGACTGAATCATTGGGGGTGACAAAATAATGCCCATCGGGAATATCGGTGATGTCGTTCCCCAGCGAATCCTTGCCGAAGCGCAAGTCATCCGGGTCGGTGATGATAATGTTGACCGGAGAGTAGGCGACCACAATCAGCGGCTGGGGCAGTAAGAGCACGTTTTGCGAGAATTCGGAGGTATTCCCCGATCCATCGGTGGCGGTGGCCGTGACGACGGAGAAATGGCCGACCGCAGCCGCGGCGGTGTACAGGAACGCACCGCTGACCGCCGCGTTGACATACCCCAGATAGGAGTAGGCCTCGCCATACCCTGAGGGATCGGCCGGGCGGGAGGACTGGCCGGGCGGGTGAGCGACAAAGAACTCCACTCGGGCCAACGATGGCGCCGTGCCGTACAGGTCATACGAGCCGTTGGGACGGGAAACGACGGAGTCGATGAGGGGGAAGTTAAGCAGGTCGTTCGGGCCGGTATCGCCGTCGCCCACATCATTGGCGGTGACACCGTTATCCCCCAGGTCAATGCCCAGGGAAGCATTGCCATAGATCCGATTGCGGGAAATCGGGTTGAAACGGCTGTTGATCGTGATCGCGACGCCGTTGCCGCCGTTATTGGCGATGCTGTTGGAGTCGACCAGGGTTTTGTCAGAGTTGAAATCTATGAGAATTCCATTATCGCTGTTGCCTGCGGCTCCGCCAGCAAAATCGATCCCGATGCTGTTTCCGACCACCCGATTGGAGTCCGAATCGGCATAGACATAGATTCCATTTTGGCCATTGTCGCAGATGAAGTTGGCCTGTCGTTCGTTAGAGCCGTTGGAATAGTAGCCGCCGATGAGATTGGAGCTGGCGCCGCTGGTGAGGTAAATACCGTTAAGGCCATTACCCAGGGGGGCGCCGTTCAGAAGATCCAGTCCGATGTCGTTGCACTGGATGGTATTACTGTCGGCGCCGGGCGAGGTCAGGGCTATTCCATTGGCCGCATTGCCGGCGATAACATTTCCGCCCAGAGAATCGCCGATGATATTGTGCTTGGAGCTTCCGGCCAGGGTTATCCCCTCGTTGTTGCCGATGGCACCGTTCCCCTGGAAATTGAGGCCGATTGCATTATGGCTCACCGTGTTGTAGTTGCTGTTGAGCAGGTAGACGCCGATGTTATGGTCAGCAATCCAGTTGTGGAAGACGGGCAAAGAGCCGCCGATGACATTATGGTCGGCCCCGACCAATTGTATACCGTTTTCGCTCGTTGGGGGATTGATAAGAGCGCCTCCCGAAGCCGACAATCCGATGAAATTGACGGCTGAAACCATATTGGAATCCTCCGAAATCTTAATGGCCGGCATTCCGGCCCCCCCGGCGATAAGATTCTTGTCGTATTCGGTGCAGCACCAGCCTATCTGGTTGAGGCGACCGGTTATTTCAATGCCGATGCCCGCCGCTTCACGAGTATCTCCGGCCGCGTTGACCCCGATGTTGCAGCCGGCGACCGTATTCGCCCGGCCTGCAATACTGATACAGGCGCCGTCCCATTGGACAAAGACCAGATCCCCCACGACATTCTGATTCGAGGAAAGCACCAGACCGTTGGATGGCTCCGCCCCAATGAGATTCGAACCGTCGATGATGACGCTGCGGGCCCCAGCGGGAGCGGAGCTGCCCTGGATAAAGGTCAAATTGTCGGTCAACGATGGTAACGAAGTGGATATGGCAATCGTCCCTGAAACGTTAAAGCCGATCGTATCATGCCCGGTATGGCTGTTGGCGTCCAAGATTGCCTGGCGGAGCGATCCCGCCCCGGCGTCGTTGAGATTCTCGACGCAGAAGTGGCTGGCGCTCGGCGAGCATGGCGCCGTGATCTGAAGCGATTGAATGATGGTGGCTCCTGCGCCCGTTATCATGACCGATCCCAAAGCGTATACATTCCCGGCCGCTGCTGATTCCGCGCTGATAACGGCATCGGCATCATTGGCGGTACCGTTATAGTATTGCGACCAGCCCACCTGCCGGCATAACAGCGACGACGGAATCGCAAGGTAGACAGCAACAGTAAAGACTATTCTTATCATATTATTCCCCGGTTCGGATGCGTTTGTCAAAAAAGAGGCATATCTATGTCTGGTTTCGTGATGCGATCATGCTTTTGGCTAGACTCCTGCGGTATCTAATATGCACCCCAACTCGGTGTTTGTCAAGCGATTTGCGGAATCGGTATTTCCCTCCGAGACGGCGGCGAAGGAGCAAAAGTTGGATTCCCGCCGCTCCATTTCCGCAATCCGTTGGTCGGTGACGGAATTGCGACTATTCTAAGGAGAAGTCCCGCCACAGTTGGGACGACGCGGCAATTTTGGCTTTTCTGTGATGGAAAAAGGGGGCGCCCGGCGAAGCCTTTTCTTTCTCACAACCGTCGGGAAAAATCCATATCCAAAATATTCGCGGTTGGGATCACCGGCGCCGACCGGGAATTTCAGTTCTTTGGTGATATGACAGGGACAGGTCCGCGGACCCGTCCCCGTCTAAATCAGACTTCCAGACTTGCGCGACGGTTACTTTCCAGCCACGCATCCCTGCCGGGGTAGCGGACCGGATTTGAAGACATAGTTTATCAGATAGACGGCATCGCCGATGTTGATTGCGCAGTCGCCGTTGGCATCCGCCAAATTCGGAAGCGGCGGCGGGGGGCCGCCTTTGAAGATGTAGTTGACGATATAGACGGCGTCGCCGACATTGATCGCGCCGTCGGCATTGGCATCTCCAAAACCGAAGGCCCCGGGGGTCAGGACAACCGTGTATTCGGCCGAGTCAGCCAGGGTCGGGGCCAGCCGGTCGGTGGCCCGGACGCGGAAGGTAAACGAGCCGGTGTCGTACGACAATCCGGACAGGACGCCTACGGTATCGAACTGCCAGCCTTGCGGCAGTGTCCCCGATAGCAGGGTGAAGCGTATTTTGCCGTAGAAGCTGGCGGCGATAATCGTGTCACGGTACATGGTTCCCTGCGTTGCCGGACTCAGGCTGTCGGTAATGATATGCAGCGTATAGTCGACCTTGGTTTGCTCCTTGAGCAACCAACCGTTGACGTCGAACGTCACTCCGGCCGGCCGAAAGGTGGTGTGAAGGACGATATCCTGAACGCGGTGGTCATTCCAGACGGCGAACTCCTGGTATCCGGCTCCGTACCAAATCTGCATATCCACCGGTGTCCTGAACACCTGCGGCTCGGTGGTCTGCGTTTGCTCCAGGTGGACGTACGTATTCCAGCCATCGCCGCCGGGAGCCTGGTAGAAGACGGTCGAGTACAGATACCGGGGGCGACCGGAACCATAGATCCATTGCTGGAAGAACGGGCCGAGGTCCATGCCGGAGATCCCTTCTGCGATCGCCTGCAAATCCTCGGTAGTGGCTGTCCCGTAGGTGTAAATTCTCCGGTATTCACGCAGGGTGGCAAAGAAGGCGCTGTCGCCGATTTGATGACGCAGCATATAGAGCACCCAGGCCCCTTTGTTGTAGGGGGTACTATTGAAGATGGAGTCAAATTTGGTCGTATCGGCGCGATAGACGCTGGCCTCGCTGAAATAGTCCATGTCGGCCATATACTCATGATAGGCCGCACCGCCATAGCGGGCTTCATAGTAGAGGGCTTCCGAGTACGTGGCGAATCCCTCGTTGAGCCAGATGTGGTGCCAGTTGCGGCAGGTGACCATATCACCCCACCATTGATGCGCCAATTCATGAATGATGACCTCTTCCAAGAGGGCGGCTTCATAATAGAGGAACGTATTGGTCTGGTACTCCATTCCGTAGGACCCTTCGGTCTGAGTTTGGCCATACCTTTCCGTTTGGAAAGGATACGGCCCGAAAAGGTCTGTAAAGACTCCCATGGCTTCAGGGGCGACGGCAAGGCTGGCCCGGAGGGAGTCGTAATCATCAGGATAGGTGTAATTATCAATGGGGATGGAATCGGTCGGACCGATATGGTACCAATCGCGCCACCAGGTATATTGGGCCACCGCCAGGCAGACCAGATAGGTGGCGATCGGATATCGGCTTCGCCAGTGGACGGTATGCGTCCCATCGCCGTTGTCGTTATCAGACAGCAGCAACCCATTGCTGATGGCCGTGAAGCCGATCGCCGCGGTGACATGGACATCGAGAGAATCAGCCTTGTCATAGGGGATGTCTTTGCATGGCCACCAGTAGCGGGAACCCCATGGTTCGGATATGTTGTCAAGAGTCGGCGAGTTGGAGTGGTTCCAGGCAAAAAGGCCGCCCCAGTAATCCCAAAAGGGACGCCCATGATAGGCGACGGTAAACCCAAACGTCTCCCCCTGAGCGTAGGCGCGATCCAGATGGATGGTGATGTGATCCAAGGCCCGAGTGTACGAAAGATTCCCTGACGAAGCATAGACGGAATCCACGGTCATCTTTTCCGTGAAATCGAGGACGACGCTGTCAAGGGCGGCCACGGTCGGCCGGCCATAGACTCCTACGGCGCCGATCAGCGACGAGAAATCCGACGCACATTTCCAGGCAATGTCATAGTAGGTGACATCATATTCCTGCCAGTTGGTGGCCGCCCCGGCGGCGGCTAACCGCTGCAGCTCCCGTTGCCGGGCACGAGCATTCGATTCCTGTTTGATAAGCTTTTCTCTTACCCGGCTGGGGCTGATGCCTCTATCCATTATGAACGGCCGGGGTGACGGCTCCGCAGCCGACAAGGCCGCGGTCAATAATCCCAGAATCAGGACAGCGAACCAACCATCTCTTGTGCTCATCGCATGCCTCCCTTATTTCCGCCGGCGAAGGACGGACAGACGGCACATGGCCCTACGGCTCCGGGGAAATCATCGCCGGCGAGCTATTGCGCCAAGCCGATTGCTGTTCTGCATGGTTAAGTCGATCCATGAGATAAAAAACAAAACCAGGGATCGCGGGTATTCGGATGCCAAAGGTGAGGATGGCAAAAGGGCATTGAGGAATCGGATGCATAACACAAGTTGTGAATCCTTTAAGATCACCCTTATCTGGTTATATGATAACATCTTGCCTCTCGTTTGTCAATGACATTTTTAAAATAGGCCTGATTATGAATCGGATATGGTATTATTTCCGGCAACCGAACGTGGAGCGGTCATAAGCGGCCCACTGCTCGGCGGATATGTTCTCAGAAACGGCAAACCATTTTCTCATCGATGGTTCGGGGATCGATCTGGCGCGCCTCATCAGCCAATGGATTGGGGCTTGATCAGCCGCCGGGCTGGACTCTGTGTTCGATATGCTTGCTGATCTTGGTTGACAATCCGGGGAAATATGGTATATTATAAATATTACTGCATCGCCGAGGCGTGATTACCGGTCAGGACGGTCGATCCCGCACAACCTTACCCTGGGGAGGTGGCGCATGAGTTGCCGCACATCAGGTACCCTTCGGACGAGAGTCCGTCCGGTGCTGTCATCACTCGCGGTTCTGCTGGTCGTCTTCGGTATGGCCTCAACGCTTGGTGCGTCGCCGGAGCCGCCGCTGTTTACCATTGAGATCAAAGACGTCGGCGGGCGATTGCAGGCCCACTATGTTGATATCGAGATCAAGATTACCTGCGCCACGGACTCCGGCATTTCACGAATCAGTCTGGCGGTTGCTTATGATATTGAGGCCTTAAGTTTCGCCGAGGCCTTTCCCGGTGATCTGGTCGCCAGATGCGGGTGGGACTATTTCAATTTTTCATTCGGCCCTGCCGTCGATTGCCGCGATTCCGGTCGCTGCGGGGTGATTGGCGTAACCGCCGCCTCGGACGATCCGTATGGGAACCCCGTTTGCCCTGCGAGTAGCGATGTCGGTACTCCCATTACTCTGGCCACGCTACGTTTTCTCATCACCAATGATCGTGCCTATCAATGCCTTACCCTGCCGTTGCAATTTGTCTGGTTGGATTGCATCGACAACACGATTCTTTCCAGAGATTTCACGCATTGGTATCATTCCGCCGCGCTTCATGATACGGTCGGGGGCGAAGACATCCATGACCCGGCCGCGCTTCCCAGCTACACGGGCGCGCCGGATGAATGCCTATCGCCCGATTTATTGTCGGGTATTCGGGCTATGGATCTCTACAACGGGCACATCGGCGTACTCTGCCCCGAAACCCTGGATTATCGAGGTGACGTAAACTGCAACGGAGTGCCCTACGAAATAGCGGATTATGTGACGCTGGTGAACTATTTTTTGCAGGGGATAGCTGCCTTTGGCGATCATGGCGGCTGCTCACTGGCTTGTTCAGACGTTAATGCCGATGGTATCGAGGCCGGTTTGGATGATCTGCTGTGCCTTGCTCGTCATTTGTCTGATGCGGACTACACCTGTTCCGCCGCAGCCCCGCTCGTGCAAGACTACGCATACGAAAATGGAGTACTGAGCATCAGCAATGTGGAAGTCGGGCTGGCTCATATTGTCGTCCAAGGGAACGTGACGCCGGTCTGGCTCCCGGAGGGAACCGACTTTGCCCTGGCTTATGCCTATGATGCAGCCGGAGACAGTACCAGCATTCTTGTCTCCCCGGCCGACTTCATGTCGCTGCCGACCGTTGGCTTCGCAGGCCCTTTCATCAATCTTGGCGGCGCTGATATTCGATCAGTGGCAATGGTGACGCTCGACGGTACGTCAATCGTTGGGGGAGCGACCGATGTCAATGACGGGCATGATGGTAGTCTACCGGTCAAGTATGAATTGCTGAACAATTATCCCAATCCCTTTAATGCCACGACGATCATTCCTTATGCGCTGCCGCGGGCCGGGTCCGTACAACTGACTATCTTTAATTCGACAGGACAGACGGTGAGAACTCTGGTCACCGGCAATGCGCCCGCAGGGAGGCACGCCGCAGCTTGGGATGGCACCGATACCTCCGGTCATCCGGTGGCCAGCGGCGTCTATATGTACCGCCTCACGACTGATGGCTTTGAGCAGACCCGAAGGATGATACTGCTGAAGTAGAGGATCGGATTATCCACGGGAATATCGCGACCGATTTGAGCCATTTTTCAAGCCCGGCCCTTTGCGGCGCTGGACGATTGGTCGTCGCCATCATCATTTTGGCGCGGTCAGGGACCCTTTCCTGACCGCAATTGAATTTTCATCCACCCGCCCCCGCCCGAGACGGTCTATGGGTAGGCTACTGGTATCAAATGTGGGTGTGTCGGGTTTCTCGTCCCGCCCTGCGGCCGGGACTCGGAACGCCGACCTACTTGCTACAGATTCCCTAATTTGGGCAGATTGGTGCCGGGCCGCCTTTGAAAACGTAATTGATGATGTACACAGCGTCTCCCTCATTCACAGAGCCATCGCAGTTGGCGTCGCCGGCCTCCAGCGGGTTAGGCGCCGGGCCGCCTTTGAAAAGGTAATTGATGATATAGACGGCGTCGCCGGAATTGACCACCAAATCGCCGTTGGCATCGCCACATCTGACGCTTAAGGCGAGGATCTCCTTCTGCGTCAGAGCTCTATTGTAAATGCGCAGTTCATCAATCTTGCCCTTAAAATACCACGGATCAGAATATGGATAACTACCGATGGTCAGAGGCAGGTTATTTACCCAAAGGGGATTCCCAGAATAAACGCCGGATGTATCCAAAACCGCATTGATAAATAGGCGCATCGTGTCGCCTTGTCTGACCCCGACTATATGACGCCATGTTTTTATATCTATCAATTGCTTGGAACGAAGCTCAAGATCGTCACCAGGATAGCTGGTATCTCTAAGCTGTACAGTGGCCCGATTACCAAAGGCCTCTCCAATCGCCATATAATAGTTGTAATTTGACACACTGTCTCCTTTGGCCACAATAGGCGCGCAATACATCATGCTGTCCGCCCAAATCCAGGCCACGAGCGAAATGTCACCGGTGATATCCAGTTCGGCTGCGTCCGGCACCAGGACGGAATCATTGATTCCATCAAAGGAGAGGGCTTTAGACTGTTTTCCATTCACCCATTGTGCACCGGCTATTGTGCCATTGTTTCCGTTGCTCGAAGAATCGCAGGCAATGCTGCCTGATCCTTCATTAAAACTCCACCACCCCACCAATCCCGAATCCAGGTTCGCTTCTTGACCGGCAACGACGAGTGTTGTCAGTGCGCAAAGCATAGCCAGGACTACACTGTAAACCTTCTTCATGGAAACCTCCTTCAAATTGTAGAGAACTTCTGCGCCCGCGCCAAATGATGGAGATTCACGGTAGGTCCGCCCTTGGCGTATTGAAATGAATATAGACCCAGCCAGGAAAGTCAAGCATTGAATGGCCCTTCCCGCCGAAAAGTGGACAAGGTTTCCCATATAGCGATCGTGACCGACCGGGGCATGGATGGACATTTCCGGGACGCACTCATTTCAGCCCAGCCCGGTCATAGCGCAACTCTAATTCCGATATAATTTTAAAGTAATATGTCGAACTTTCGCAAATGGCATTGCCCCAAATGGTCGAAGATCATATGTTGGCAATAGCATCCGGCTTTCGATGAATACCAGAGGAGCGGTTCGGTGGTGGATACGACGACTTCAGAAGACCGACAGTTGATTGCAGGCGTCATTATCGTGGCTACCTTGCTCTGGCTGCTGCGCCTTTTGCCGCTCCTGGTCCCAAACGCTCGCTTATGGGGGATCAATCATCTTCAGTTTCTGCCCGGCGGCAGCATCCTAACCTATATCGCCGCGGGGCTTCTGGCTTTGCTATGCCTGGTGAATCCGGTTCGCGGGTGGGCCGAGAGATTGCTGCGCCTGAAGGCCGAGGTGATATTCGGAGATGACCAATATTATCGTCCGCTCGTCGTGGCCTCGGTCCTGGGGGCGGTGTTCTGGTTCTTCCGGATGCCGATCAATTTTCTGGGTGATGGATATAATGTCGCCGAGCATCTGGCCGGTATAGCGCCCACGATTTTCAAATGGACCGAGGCGGGAGCGGTCGGAACGATTTATGCCGTGTCTCATCTGCTGCCGTTGGAGGGATTACCGGCGGCGCGCTATGCTTACGCGCTGGTTTCCGTCATTTCCGGCGCGGTGTCCGTCGCCCTGTTCTGGCTGCTGGCAAGAGAGTGCGGTCGGGATGCGATGGAGCGGCTGTTCGCCTTCGGCCTGATGCTCTTCTCGGGATGGACGCTGCTCTTTTTCGGCTACGTTGAAAATTATCCGATCCTCTGGCCCTTCGTGCTGGCCTACCTCTATACCGCGCTTCGCTACCTGACGAATCGGGGCAACCTTCTATGGCCGACCCTGTTTTTGTCGTTGGCGATGATCATGCATCTCCAGGTCCTGTTCCTCGGTCCGTCATACGTCGTTCTGATAATTTCCCGGGGAGCAGGCCAAAGGTTTTACCGAAAACATAGAAGGGCGGCTATCGCCCTGGCGGTAGTGGCGGCGGTCGCCGCAATTGCTTTCGTCATTGTCGGCTATGCTCGATCCATCACCTTCAGGGTGGTTTTTCTGCCGCCGTTTGTCGGCCGGCCGGCGACGCCCGGTTATGCCATCTTGTCTCTCAATCATCTGCTCGACATCGTCAATGAAATCAGCTTGTTGATTCCGCTCTGGCCGGTGCTGTTGATCGCCGGCTGGAGGGGCGTTCGCAATGCCGTTCATGACGCCGTGGGACGATTCCTGCTGGCCTGCCTGGCGGGAGGATTCGGATTTCTGTTGATCGTCGATCCCCGGCTTGGCATGGGGCGGGACTGGGACCTTTTCGCCTTGACCGCCGTCGGGCCGACGCTACTGCTGGTGCGGGCGGTCGCGGCCCAGGGCGGCCGTGTCATGCGCGCCCGATCCGCCCTCCTGATCCTGTCGCTGGTGCTGGTGGCCCCGTTTTTTTTCACCAATCTGAATTATGGGTCGTCGATTGAGTACTTCAAGTGGCTGCTGCGACTCGATGCCGGCCGGAGCCGACCCGGCATCGTCGCGTTGCGGAACTATTATCGCACCACCGGCGATGCCGCCGGGGCCGACAGCCTGGACAGGATTATGATGGAGAAATTTCCCTCGATTTATCAGGTGCCGCGCGCCAAGGCCCTGGCTGTATCCGGGAAGTTTCAGGAGGCGCTGGCGCTGGCGGATTCCGTGTTCAGGATCGACCCCTATGCTGCGGAGCCGTACAACCTGCGGGGAGTCATTTATTTGGAAATGAAGGCGTTTGATCGCGCCGTGGCCGACCTCAGGCAGGCGGTCGCCTTCGCGCCATACGACCACCGCATGCTGGTCAATCTCGCCATCGCCTATCAGGGTCTTGGCGCTTACGATCAGATGCTGCCGATTCTCCGTCGAGCGCAAAAGATATCGCCGAAATATCCGCTCCTCCTAGAATGCCTGGCGATGACGTTTACCGGCATGAATCGGTACGATTCGGTTTTATTCTATGGGCAGGCCCTGATCCAGGTCGACTCGTTGAATGAGCGAGCTTATCTGATCGCCGGAGGTGCAGCGTATGCCCTCGGGGACAACGCCCTGGCCAAGAAACACCTGACCCATTACCTGGCCTTAAATCCAAGCGGACGGGAAGCGTCGGATGCGGCCGCGATTCTGAAACTTCTGCCGTAATGGTATCCGCTTTCCGTGCGGCCGCCGTCGTCGACCTGTAGTAACCGGCCTTCTAATCGGCCCCAAAAACCGCTTGCGCCGGAAGGAAGATTGGCATAATTTACCTATGTGAGTCGCAGGCGACAGGGAATGGCCTCGGGGAGGCGGCTCGCCGATAAGAAATTGGCCAATCATTAGTGACGCGGGGAGGCGTTATGCAAAAATCACTCATAATCATATTGATTTGCGTCGTCTTTGCTCTGGTCGGGTGCGGCGATCAGCCGACCACACCGCAACCGTCGATTACTGCGCCTCAGGCCCAGATTGTCCCGGCCGACGTGCAAAAGGTGCTCGACCGGTGCGCCCTATCCGATGAGGGCCTGACTTCCGATCCCAGCCTGGCGGCGGCCAATCCCCTGTCGCCGGCAACGGGGCCAGACACCAGCTATGACGTTTATGCCGTGACTATTCTGTGGGGCGCGCTGCTGAACGCCGGCAATCCGCCGATTCCCCCCACCGACTGGACAGGAAGGTTGTGGGTAAACGGCGTCGCCAGGGTTGACGTTCGGTACACCATCGCTTTTGAACCGGGCCAGGATTCCCTGGTGCCGTTGGATATACCGTCGGCCGCCGCCTGGGTATCGCAGACCTCTGCCGACTTCGACGGCCTCTGCGCGCTGGTATTTCTAAAACGGGGTATCACCTATATCACGCCGCCAATGCTCACATTTGAAACCGCTCCCTTCACCGTATCGTTTCCGTTTGAGAAACTGGAGAAGCTGGCGGCCTTTTACCGGGTCGATAATATCAACGGCGTGGCCATACTGGCGCGGAAGATTTCGTACAATGCCTGTCCCGGCGGCCTGATAAAGGGAGAATGGGTCAAGGAAGATGCCGCCGGCCGCAAGGGGACATTCAGAGGCATTTGGGTCGACCGCTGGGGAAATCCGATCGGGGTAATGTCCGGTCAGTTCTGGACCAACGAGGACGGCTATGCGGAATTTTCCGGGACTCTATCGGGGGTCTATCTCACGGTGGTCATTGCCGAGTTCAAAGGGACATGGCAGTACGATGACTCCCGTGATTGTGTGATGTGCGGTTCCGGTCACGGCCGCTTCCTGGGAAGCTTCAGATACCTGAATGAGAATGTCAGCGGCGAGATGCGGGGTGAATTCGGCGACTTCTCGCTGCCGGTGGATCAGGTCAAAATGCCATTGATCGGTGTCTGGCGGCGAAACTGCCCCTATACCGACATCACCGACGACGATTCCGGCCAGTAGCCTTTTTGGGCCGGTCCAGAAGCCTCTGCGCCCCGCCGGGGAATGATCCCGGCGGGGCGCTTCCTATTGCAGGAAGACCGGGCAAATCGTCGCTCCCCTTGAATTGCCCCCCATTAAGGCAGGTTGCCGCTTGCTTTACGGCGCTTCCGGTGCTATAATGACATCCATTCGGAACGGTGGTGGGAGTACCTCATGAGCAACGACAACATTCCCTGTCATTACGTGTGCACACCCCAGCGGGCGAGGGAGTTGGTTTCGGAACGGGATCGCTTCTGGGTGTCGAATTGCGGCTGCCGCGAAGGGGGCGGCGGCTGTGCCCGGTCCCGGATGGACCTCTGCCTGGTTTTCAACAATGAGTTTGGCGGCAGCGGCTCGAATCTGCACGAGGTGGACCGCTCCTTTGTCGAGGGGATTCTGCGGGAGGCGGAGGTCAAGCGCCTGGTGGCGCGGCCGTTTCGCGGCCGGGATCGCACCCAAACCGACGGCATCTGCTTCTGCTGTGATGATTGCTGCGGGTATTTCCTTGACCCCGCCGAAAGGTGCGACAAAGGGCTGCTGGTGGAGGCGACGGCAATGGATGATTGCACCCATTGCGGCCTGTGCGCGGACGTCTGCCATTTCCATGCCCGCCGAATGGAGGACAGATCGCTGATCGTCACGCACGGCAACTGCTATGGCTGCGGACTGTGCGCCGATATCTGCCCGGAAGATCGTATTGACATGACGCCGGCGCCGGCGGCCGGGGTGTAGCGCAGGTGAGTATAGTGGGATGCTGTATAGCCGGAAACGCCGGCATTCGGGCCCGGCCTCAAATATCCAAAGGGCCTCGAACGGGCGGCGACGCTGTTTTAGCCGCGCGTCCATTCTTTCTGGGAAAGATCACTCACAACCCTGGTGATGCGCGTCTGATCGCCACTTGGCGCAGGCTGTTCCGGCTATGGCAGATCACCTCGTAAAATGAATTCGGCAATAGCCATATAAGGAGGATCATATCTTGGCAAAAAAGACAGCATTATTCAGGCTTGTGCCGGTTTTATTGCTGGCGGTTCTCTACCTGCCGCTGGCGGCACAGGACAATCCGTTACTGGTCATTCCCAGCACGCCGTTCCAGACTCCGCCTTTTGATCGCATTCAGAATGCTCATTACCTGCCGGCGGTCCAGGAGGGCATTGCCCGGGATCAGGCCCAGGTAGATACCATTGCCAACAATTCCGATACCGCGACCTTTGAAAACACGATTGCGGCCTTGGACATGTCCGGTCAGCTTCTAAGGAGTGTGACCTCTATTTTCTATTCGCTTCTGGGGGCCATCACCAGTCCTGAGATGCAAGACATCGCCAACCAGATTTCGCCGCTGTTATCGGCCCATTTTGATAATATTGCGCTCAACGAGAAGCTCTTTGCCCGGGTGAAGGCGGTTTACGATCGACGCGCCGCATTGAAACTGTCGGCGGAGCAGCTCTATCTGCTGGAAAACACCTATCGTAGTTTCGTGCGTAGTGGCGCGCTGCTGGATGAGAAGCAGAAGGCCCGCCTGCGCGACATCAACCGCGACCACTCCCTGCTGGGGCTGAAATTCAATGACAACCTACTGGCCGAAACCAACGAATCGTATATTGTGGTCGACAACAAGGCGGATCTGGCCGGCCTGCCGGAGGGTGTCATCGCCATGGGCGAAGAGACGGCCACGGCCATGAACATGCCCGGCAAATGGGTCTTCACCACGCAGCGGCCCAGTTGGACCCCATTTCTACAATACGCCGACGCGCGCCGTCTGCGGCAAGCGCTCTATACGGCCTATTTTATGCGCGGCGACCGCGACAACGACCACGATAATAAGGCCGTCGTGCAAAAGATCCTCACCCTGCGCGAGGAACGTTGCCGAATGCTCGGCTACCCGACGCCGGCCGCCTTCTATCTGGAAAATCGCATGGCCAAGACTCCCGAAGCCGTCAACGCCTTCCTGATGCGCCTGTGGAAGCCGGCTCTGGAGCGGGCCAAGGCTGAGGCGGCCGATATGCAAACCACGATAGACAGCGAACGGGGCGGTTTCAAGCTGACGTCCTGGGACTGGTGGTACTACGCCGAAAAATGGCGCAAGGCCAAGTATAACCTGGACGACTCTGAGCTGCGCCCGTATTTCAAGCTGGAAAATGTCCAAAAGGGCGTCTTTACGCTGGCTGAAAAACTGTATGGCCTGAAATTCATTGAGCGCAAGGATATCCCCGTCTACCATCCCGAAGTCAGGGTGTTCGAGGTCAAAGACGGCAGCGGCGCCTTGCTGGGCATTTTGTACATGGATTTCTTTCCCCGCGACTCCAAACAAGGCGGCGCTTGGTCGGGCTCATTCCGCGATGCCTCTTACCTTAACGGCCAGCGCGTCATCCCGTTTTCCACCCTGGTCTGCAATTTCACCAAACCCACTCCCGGTACGCCGTCGCTGCTTAGCATTGATGAAGTCAACACTCTCTTCCATGAATTCGGTCACTCGCTCAACACCCTTCTCTCCCAAAATACCTACCGCTCCACCTTTGCTCCCCAGGATGTGGTGGAACTGCCTTCGCAGATCATGGAAAACTGGGCCTTGGAACCGGAGATGCTAAAGCTCTATGCCAAGCATTACCAGACCGGCGCCGTCATTCCGACGACCCTGGTCGACAAACTCAAAAACAGCAGCCTCTTCAATCAGGGCTTTGAAACCGTCGAGTACCTGGCCGCCTGTTTCCTGGACATGGCCTGGCACTCTTTGGACAACGCCCTGAATGTGAACGTGACCAACTTCGAGGCCAGGATCATGGCCGATATCGGCCTGATTCCCGAAATCCTGCCGCGCTACCGCTCGACCTATTTTGCTCACATCATTGGCGGCTACGATGCCGGTTATTACAGTTATTTCTGGGCGGCGGTCCTGGATGCCGATGCCTTTGAAGCCTTCAAGGAAACCTCGCTGTTTGACAAGAAAACGGCCGCCTCTTTCCGCAAGAATATCCTGGAAAAGCTCGGTACCGAGGATTCAATGACTCTATACAAGCGGTTCCGCGGCCGCGAGCCCCAGGTCGAACCGTTTCTCAAGAAGCATGGCTTGCAATAGAGCCGCTCTTGATCTGGCTGCGATTATTTTAACAACGACGCTCGGTGACGCTACCGTCACCGAGCTTTTACCTGACCGGAGCCCTGCTCTTACAGCGGGGAAAACGCAAATCAGCGGCACATGCACGCGGCGGACGCTGACCTGATGGGAATAATGATGGAAGCCCTCCCTTCCCGGGAGGGAAGGATAAAGATATCTGCCGCCCATGGGTGTCATCACCATCTTCGGCGGGAATCATGACATGGGTACGACCTGGAAAACAATCGTCTGGCAGCAATTCGGGGGCGCCATTGACATGCTCGAAAATGCCCTGCGCGCGTGCCCCGAAAGGCTCTGGAGCGATCGCTCGCGGCGACCGGAGTTCTGGTATGTCGTCTATCACACTCTGTTCTGGCTCGATCTTTATCTGTCCGACGCCGTGGAGGGGTTCGCTCCTCCCGCCCCTTTCACCCTCGACGAGCTGGACCCGGCGGGGCTGCTTCCCGAGCGGCCGTATACCAAAGACGAGCTTCTCGTCTATCTCGAGCATGGCCGCCGGAAGTGCCGAGCGACGATTGCTGCTCTTACGGATGAAAGAGCGGAGCAGCCCTTCCGCGGGTTTGAACGGTTTGACATCAGTTTGGCAGAGTTGCTCCTGTACAACATGCGTCACGTCCAGCACCATGCGGCACAACTGAACCTCATTCTCCGGCAGACGATCGATTCGGCCCCGCGCTGGGTCGCCAAAACGAAGACCCGACTCGACGGCGAATAAGCGCCGGCCGCGTCGGCCGCCGCTCGCCGTGATTCATAGCGTGACTTGCAAGCCGGTGTCGGTGACCGTGGCATTATACCGATCGAACAATTGATGCGGCGTGATCAGCAATTGCACGGCCTGGTCGCGGCCGCCGGCGGCGGCGATGTGCCTTACCATCCACCAACCCAAGACATAGACGCCGTTGGGACGTTCGGTAATGTGATCTTGCAACAGAGCGCCTTGATCCCCTGCCGGAATGGTGCGTTTCAGATAATCCGCGAGCAGTTGCCGCGCCGATTCTTGATAGCTCCGGTCGAGCCAGGCGCGCACGGAATCCTCGGTGGTTTCGTTGCGGCGAATCTGCCCGATGACACGTTCCAGTTCGCGCAGCCAGAAACGGACGACGGTCGAGTCCTCATAGATCGCCTGCCTGAAACCGGACGGCGGATTGCACTGCATGGCGACTCCTTCGGAAACGATGCGCCGGATGATGATGTCTTCCCAAAGGTCCTGCCAGTTATCGAAGTTGCGGGTCGACG
>CAZPEV010000008.1:14698-36723 GCA_964585635.1 uncultured Ignavibacteriales bacterium | reverse complement strand
TCAAGACCGTCATGGAAAACCTTCCACTCGTCCTGAAGGACCCCCAGAACGCCGCCGCCCGCGCCAATTTGTCGTGGGCTTCAGCCGTGGCGCTGTCTGGCATGGTTGGATCCGGACGCGACGGCGCCTTCCCGATTCACGCCCTGGAGCATGCCCTCTCCGGCCACTACGATATCTCCCACGGCCGCGGGCTGGCGTTGCTGCTGCCGGCGCTGATGGAATATACCTACCGATCCCGCCCGGCCAAATATGCCATGCTGGCGGAGGAGCTGTTCGATATCCACCGCGACGACCAATCGGACGAAGAACTGGCCGAGAAGGGAATCGCGGCTTTTCGAAAATTCCTGTCGGCGGTCGGCCGATTGCTCACCCTGAAGGATGTCGGTATCAGCGACGGTTCCCTGTTTGAGCAAATGGCCGATGATACCCTCCGAATCTATGGGGTCAACAATGAATACCTCGCCAACCCCAAGCGGCTCTACCGGGATGATATCCTGGCCATTTTCAGGAAACTGGCGGGATAGAAAGACAAACCATGATTCGCCATAAGATGTTGTCGTATAACGGGATAATTGGCGCCGCCAGGACCGTATAGAGTGAAAGAGGTTGCCTTTTATAAACATTTGGCCTATTTTTCTGTTCTGATGGGGGAGTGGGTGAAACAGGAGTGGTCGTTTGACCGATAAATTACAAGGAGTAAAGCTTGAGTAGTCTAATCCTTTTGGCAACGCAGCCGTCCAGTGGGCAGGGCGGGGCGGCCTCGATGTTGATCTCGCTGGTGCCGATTCTGCTGATCTTTGTCATCTTCTGGCTGCTGCTGATCCGTCCGCAGCAGAAAAAACAGAAAGAACATCAGCGGCTTCTGACGGAATTGAAAAAGGGTGATCGGGTGATCACCAACAGCGGCATGTTCGGGATTATCTCGTCGCTCAATGATGAGAAGAATATTGTCGTCCTGAGAATTGCCGATGATATAAAAGTGGAGTTCCTAAAATCTTCCATTGCCGGGAAGGTTGAATAGCTGAAAGTGGAGCGGCAATGGCGATAAGGCCGATTGTCAAGTACGGAAGTCCGGTCCTCCGGGAAACGTCCCGGCCGGTGGATGACATTACACCGGAAGTCAAAGCTTTGGTGGCCGACATGACGGCCACCCTCAGGGGAATACGCGGGCTTGGTCTGGCGGCGGTGCAGGTGGGCGTGCCACTGCGCCTATTCGTCGTCGATATTTCGGCGATCGATATCACCGCCGAGACCAAGGTCTTTATCAACCCGGAAATCGTGGAAACCTCGGGAGAGGTTGAATTTGAAGAGGGATGTCTGTCGTTCCCGGGTATCTATCAGACCTTGACCCGGCCCAACGAGGTCACGGTCAGAGCTTTCGGAGTCGATGGCCAACAATTCACGCTACGCGCCGATGGGCTTCTGGCCCGGGCTATCTTGCATGAATATGACCACCTCGACGGAGTGCTGTTCATAGATCATTTTCCATCTGTCAGCCGTGCTCTCGTGGACCGAAAATTGAAAAGACTGGCCAAATCCGCCTGACAACGCCTGATCGCCTGCCGACGACTGAATGAATGTGGTTTTTATGGGGACGCCGGAGTTCGCCTGCCCTGCGCTGGCGGCCCTGGCCGGCTCCCGACATACGTTGGTGGCGGTCGTGACCGGTCCGGATGCCATCGCCGGCCGGGGGCATCGGCTGACCGCCTGCCAAACGAAAATCGTCGCCGCACGGTTGAATCTCCCGATTTATCAGCCGACCAGCCTGCGGGATGAGCCGTTCATCCAGGCCATGGCCGATCTGAAGGCCGATCTCTTCGTGGTGATCGCATTCCGCATTCTCCCGGAACGATTATTTATGCTGCCCCGGCATGGTTCGATTAACATCCATGCCTCGCTTTTGCCCAAGTACCGGGGCGCAGCGCCGATCCGCCATGCCCTGCTTGACGGCGAGACGGAGACCGGGTTGACCTCGTTCTTCCTGACCCGGCAGGTCGATGAAGGTTCGATAATTCACCGGTTGTCGGTTGCGATCCAGCCGGAGGAGAATTACACTTCCTTGTCGTATCGGCTGGCAGAACTTTCCGGACCATTCCTTTTGGAAACGCTGGAGATGATCGCCCGCCCCGGATTTGTCCCCAGCCGGCAAGATGCCGCCCTGGCGACGCCGGCTCCCAAGATCAAGCCGGAGGATGGCGCCATCGATTGGCGGCAGGCGCGGCGGAAGATTCATAATCGCATTCGGGCATTTTCGGAACGGCCCGGCGCCTACACTGTCTTTCGTGAACAAAAATTGAAGATCCTGAGCTCCCGATTGGGAGATTTTTCCTCAGTGCCGCCCTTGAATCCCGGCGAAGTGCACGTCCGCGGACAGGAACTTTTCGTCGGTACCGGCGATGACCCCATTGCCATCATGACCCTTCTGCCCCAAGGGAAACGGGCCATGGACGCCCGTTCGTTTATCAATGGGTATCGCATCGGCGGCAAACAAACCTTTGACATGACTGAAAGGAGGTGAGTGATTGAAGAAAGAAATTATTGTCAATTCCACCCCGTATGAGTCGCGCGTGGCCTTGTTGGAAGACGGTCGTTTGGTCGAGCTTCTGGTCAAGGGCGCCGAGGAGCGCCGCCTGGTCGGAAATATTTACAAGGGCCGAATCAAGACCGTCCTGCCCGGCATGCAGGCCGCGTTTGTCGATATCGGCATGGAGAAGGCAGCCTTCCTGCATTCCTCCGATATCGGGCAGATCTCCGATGACGACCGGTTTGACGCCGACGATGACGAGGAATCGCCCGCCGACATCGTCCGCAAGACCCGCCGCGCCGGGATCGAGACCGTCCTGAAGGACGGTCAGGAAATCCTGGTGCAGGTCATCAAAGAGACGATATCGACCAAGGGTCCGCGAGTGACCTCCGAGGTATCGATCGCCGGACGGTATCTGGTGCTGGTGCCGGATGATTTTCACATCCGCGTTTCCAAGCGGATCAATGATTGGGGCGAGAAAAAACGGCTTCGCAATATTGTCAAGCCGCTGCGACCGGAGGGGTTCGGGCTTATCATCCGCACCGAAGGGGAGGGCCGCAACGAGGCCGATTTCAAGTCGGATATTCGGCGGCTGTCGAAATTTTGGGCCCTGCTCAAGAAGAAGGCCGATCAGATGGCCCCGCCGGCCCTGATTCATCAGGAAATGGGGATGATTACCGGCATCATCCGCGACCTCTATTCCGACGACGTCGAGAGTCTTTATGTCGACAATCGCCCCGTCTTCAGAGAGGTTTTGGCCTTCGTCCGGGAAATCGCCCCGGCGCTGAAAGGGCGCGTGAAGTATTACAGCGAGGCCACTCCGATTTTCGACCGCTTCAATGTCGAGCAGGAAATTGAGAAAATGATGGACCGCCGGGTCTGGATCCGCAAGGGTTCATATCTCGTCATCGACCAGACCGAGGCGATGGTGACGATTGACGTCAACACCGGCCGGTTCGTCGGCAAGAAGGACCAGGAATCAACCATCTTGCGCACCAATCTGGAGGCGGCCCGCGAAGTGGCCCGGCAGATTCGGTTGCGCGACATCGGCGGCCTGATCGTCATCGATTTCATCGACATGTACAATCGGGAAAACCGACGCAAGCTGTTCGACGAGTTTAACAGTTGGCTGCGGTACGACCATGCCAAACGAGCCGTCAGCCCGGTCTCCGATTTCGGCCTGATCGAAATGACCCGGGAACGGATTCGCCCGTCGCACATGACGGCCATGTCCGAACCCTGTCCCCACTGCAACGGCCTGGGACGGGTGCTGTCCAAGCAGACGATGGCCACCAAAGTCGAACGCTGGTTCCAGCGGGCCAAAGCGGTCGGACGGCACAGCAAGTTCAATCTGATCGTCAATCCCAATCTGGCGGAGTTTTTGACCAACGGTGAGGGGAACCGCGTGGCCAAGATCGCCAACCTGCATCGATTCCATGTCAATCTGGTGCGCGACACGACCATTTCTTTGCAGGAGTTCGCCGTCACCGATCTGGAGACGGGTCGCGACCTGACCAAGGAACATGTCAGCGGACCGCCGACCGGCGAATAGCAGGCAACGAATCGCCCTTATCGCATCAGGGGAAGCCGATCCGGCTTCCCCTTTGCGTTGGCGGGATCGGTCGGGGAGAGCAGCCGATTTCAATGCTCGACCGCCGCTCCTTGATCCATTATATTGTCTCCGGCCAAGATCATAAGGGAAACCGTCATAAAACAAAGTTGGGGTCTATGCGTCTGGGTAATATGAACATAAGGTCGCGATTAACGATCAGCATCCTGCTAATCATGGCCGCCCTATCGGGCAACCTGGCCGGTGCCCGCCTCGATCCGTCCAACGCCGAGGCCATCTTCGACGTGGCCGCCTCGGGTGATGCCATCTTCGCCGGCGGCGCGGGACGGTTGTATGTGTCACAGAACGGCGGCCTGACCTGGGCCGTGTACGATACCACCAACGGCTTCGGCAAGGGGATGACTTCCGCCATTGCCCTGACCGACACCGCCGTCTGGGTGGCCACTTACTACGACACCACCCTTGTCGGCAAGACTGTTTTTGTCAATGGCGGCCTGTTCAAAAGCCCTCCCCAAGGCGTGGCCTGGGAATACATAGCCGTTCTTTTCCGCCTTGACCCGGGCAATATCACCTATGATATCGCGGTCGACGGCGCCACGCTCTGGACCGCCAACTGGTGGCGGTCGCTGCAGCGTTCGGACGATGGCGGTCTGACTTGGCAACAGGTCGTTCCCGACAGCACGACCTACTATAATCCGGCGGAACGACTCAACCAGCGTCTCTTTGCCGTTGCGGCGGAGGACTCAATCATCTGGACCGGTTCGCAGGACGGCCTCAATCTATCAATTGACAACGGCGCCACCTGGCGGCAGATCAGGCACGCCGGCGGCGCGACCGACATATCCGGAAACAAGGTCGTCGCCGTTTCTCCTCGTCGCGCCGCCGGCGTCGACGAGGTTTGGGCGGCCACCTGGACCACCTTTCAGGGGGTGGAGAAGAACGGCGTCTCGATCAGCGCCGACACCGGCCGCACCTGGCGAATCGTCCTGTCCGGCCAGCAGGCCTGGAATTTCCTCTTTCACGACAGTGATATCTTCGTCGCCTGCAATTCCGGCCTCTGGCGCACCCATGGCGACACCGCCGCCTTCGTCAACGTCACCACCGGCATATTGGCCCCCGGCACCGATGTCTACACCGTCGCCATGACCGCCGACTCCAGCATCTGGATCGGCACCGAGGACGGCCTTTACCATGGCAACTATGCCGGCTCCTATTGGGAAAAAGTCGATATGGTCGTGCTGGACGCCGACGATGGCCAGACGATGCTCCCGTCCCAGGTTTCGCTGGGCCGCAATTATCCCAATCCCTTCAACCCGACCACCGTCATACCGCTGTGTCTGCCCCGCGCGGAATATGTCTCGCTGGAGTTGTTCGATCTGCTTGGCCGCCGGATTAGGACGCTGGTTTCGGCCACGCTTCCCGCCGGTCTGAGCCATATATCATGGGATGGCTGCGATGACTCCGGCCACCCGCTTTCCGGCGGCGTCTATTTCTATCGCCTGACCGCCGGTCAGACCTCGCAAGCCCGCTCAATGATTTTGCTCAAATAATCGCCGCCAGGGCGCGGAAAAACGTGAGCAGCCAATAAAGGAAAACCGCCGTCCCGAATATCGGGGCGGCGGTTCAATGACAGGGGGTTGGTGCTTTTATCGCGAGGCTTTGCCTGTTCTGCGGGCGAGCTTCATCACTTTGCCTGCCTTAATGCAGGAGGTGCAGACCCGTATCCGCTTGGGTGTGCCGTCGACCCGGGCATGAACTCTCTGCAAGTTCGGATTCCAGCGCCGTTTGCTGCGGTTCTGAGCGTGCGACACCGTATTACCGGTCGAGGGTATCTTTCCGCATATTTCACAGACTTTAGCCATTGATCTCAACGCCTTTCTTATATCAAGATGCACAAGTTAAACCATCCGCCGCGATTGTCAAGCGCTATTTTGGCCCGATTATTCAAAAAAAGGTGGCTCGGCAAGCCCCAAAATGGGCGGCTTTTGGCCCCTTCCGGCCTCATCTGCGATCCCCCATTGACCGCGCCTCTGTTTTTGCCTATTATCACGCCATCGGGAGGAGCGTACGCAATGCCGGCCAATTTACCGCCGCAATATTACGAGCTGGAACGGCAGTTTCGCGCCGAAAAGGACACCGCCGAAAAACTGCGGATGGCCCAGGAACTGCTGTCGATCATGCCCAAGCACAAGGGGACCGATAAGCTCCAGGCCGAGATGAAGGCCAAAATCTCCCAGCTCAAAAAAGACCTCGCCGGCGGCGGCGCCAAGAAAGGCGCCGGCCCGGCCCGGACCGAGCAAGCCGACCATGTCGAGCGGGAGGGGGCCGGCCAGATCGTGTTAATCGGCCCTCCTAATACCGGCAAATCGTCGATTGTCGATGCCCTCACTCATGCCAAACCGCTGGTCGCCGATTTTCCCTACAGCACCCGCGAGGTCATGCCCGGAATGATGCCGTACGAGACGATCAGAATCCAGTTGATCGACACCCCGCCGATCTCCCCGGAGCAGTTCGAAACCTACCTGCTGGGGATCATCCGCAACGCCGACTTGGTTTGCCTGGTGGCAGGCCTGGATGAGGACGACTGCGACGGCCAGGTGCAGTACGTGATTGACAAGCTCAAAGAGCGGCGGGTGATACTGACCAACAAGCCGCATGACCCCGAGGCGCTTGAAAACGTCGGGCTGGCGTTCAAGAAGACGCTGCTGGTGGCGCACAAGATGTACGAGGATGGCTGGGAGGTGCGGCTGGCCCGCCTCAAAGCACGCTGTCCCGATTTCCCGGTCGTATGCACCTCGATTCTTGATGACGCCTCGCTGGAGGCGTTCCGCAAGGCGGTCTTTGCCGGCTTGAATATCATTCGCGTGTTTACCAAGCAGATAGGACACGAGGCCGATTTCAAGGACCCGATTATTCTGAAGCCGGGCGCGACGGTGGAGGCGGCGGCGCTGCATCTGCACAAGGATTTCGCCTACAAGTTGCAATTCGCCAAGATTTGGGGGGAGGGCAAATTCCCCGGCCAGCGGGTGCACAAGACATTTGTGCTGGAGGACGGGGATATCGTGGAGTTTCATATATAAGGGAATGCATACAAATATATTCGAATGAATGCGGGAGCCCACGCCGCGGAGGACTGATGAGTAGAATAAAAGAATAGTTGGGAGCGAAGGCCTCCTGGCCAACAGACTACGGGCTACCGATAATCGAGGAATAGGAATATGATATGCAGATAATATTAACTTTCATAAGCATATTTTTCGGTTGGATGCTCGGCATTGCGCAAAACCTCATTATTGATAGAATCCGCAACCGGAAACAAGTACGCGAACTTTTGGAAGCAACCTACCTTGAACTGGAACAATACCGTTACAAAATGGCCATATCGGTGTGCAGAATACGATTTAAAGCCGGGGATATTTCGCAAGAGCTTATATCCTGGATACAACCTATTGCCGCGTCTTATAATGGCCCGGATAAAAATAGCCAACTGACCGAACACTTGGAGAAGTTGGCCAAAGTGGACTCAGATAAAATATTGGAGAGGGCGAAATACAAAGCCAGCATGACCGATGACCTCCAATCGCTAAGTTTGCGGTGCTATGGCATGCCTTTTCTTAAAGCCCAAATTAATCGCCTTTCTCTTTGTCCGATTAGGATACAGACTCGGCTCCTGGAAATTCTTCAAAGTTCAGAATTAGTCAATCAAATCATCGAGCAGCATTGGTTCTTCTATCAAAAGACATTCGATGGAAGCCTTTCGGAAGCTAATCACAAGCACATTTGCAATAATATGGATTTAGCTATTGAAAACATTGCCATGCAGGGGACTCTTATTGTCGATCGGATATCCGAAGTCCTTGCCGTATTGCGCCAACCAAAGGAACAGGTGCCTCACCCAGAGCCGTAGGCGAAGGATGAATATCCATGTCTTTTTGGAATGCAATAGGCGCCACACCGTAAGCTATAGGTCGCCCGTCGCCATATATCCCCCCTTCACCCAAAATCGCCTGCGCTACCCATCCATAACCGGGCTTGACAAAATCCGGTGGATTGCATAATTTCAAGTAGTCAGTCTCAGATAGGCCGGGCAGGACGGCCCTCTTTATGAAAATATGTTTTATACCTGACATGACACGATTGACCGGGATGCGTGTTCCCGAAGGAGTGTGATGATGCGTTCTATTGTTATTGCCGTTATCCTCTTAACCGCCGGGTTAAGCCCGCTCTGGGCCGGCGCCCCGGACACGCTCTGGACCCGCACGTTCGGCGGCGCGAGTTACGAATGGCCCTGGTATGTCGAGGAAACCTCGGACAGCGGATATGTTGTCTCGGGGTATACCGGCTCGACAACCCATGGCGACCGGGATATCTATATCGTCAAGCTCCATCAAAACGGGAGTACGGCGTGGAGCAAAACCTATGGAGTGGAGGAATGCGACGACGTCGCCTATAGCGTCAAGGAGACCAGCGACGGCGGCTTGATCGTCGCCGGGTACGGCACCGGGCAGTTCGGCGCCGAAGGCGCCAATTTCTATCTGATGAAGCTGGATAGCCTGGGCAATTTTTTGTGGGACCAGGATTATGATTACGACACCACGACCGACTATGGCTTCGATGTATGCCAGACACTCGACGGCGGTTTCATCATGGTCGGCGATTCCTATTATTCATCCGTAATCCAGGGGGGGTATGACTGGGGAGTCAATATCGTCAGGACCGATTCCCTCGGAAACAAGTTGAATCATGTCCTGGAGGATAAATACGGGACTCAGCATTTACATCGGGTTGTCGCCACTTCCGACAGCGGGGCCATCGCCATCGGCACCGCCGGCGCCGTCTATATCGTCAAAATCGACAAGCACGGCAACATCACCTGGACTAAAGGCTACGGTGGCTCCGGCGACGGATGGTCGATACTGGAGTTAGCCGAAGGCGGCTACATGGCCTTTGGTGATCGGGACTTTAGTCCCCCCGAGCACGAGGATTTCTGGCTCCTGCGTCTCGACTCCCAGGGCGACACGCTCTGGACCAAAAGATACCGGAATGCCTCGTCGGATTTGGGATATGGCCTCGATCAAACGGCCGACGGCGGTTTTGTCATGACCGGGGAGATGTACCGCAACTCCGGCGTGGATCCGACCGACTTCTATATGATCCGCACCGACGCCAATGGCGACACCCTCTGGACCAAAACTATCGGCGGGGATCAATACGAACGGTCGTATTGCATCAGGCAAACGATGGATGGTGGGTATATCATCGCGGGGAGGACCGATTCCTACGGCGCCGGTGATGATGATTTCTATATCGTGAAACTGGCGCCGGACAACCTCTCCGATGCGGATGATGCCGAATCACCGCGGCCGACCGCCTTCAGCCTCGGCGCCAATTATCCCAATCCCTTCAACCCCAGCACGACCATAGAGTACACCCTCGACCGTCGCGCGCAGGTGAAAATAGAGGTATTCAATATCCTCGGTCAGATGGTGCGGACGCTGGTCGACGAAACGAAATCGGCGGGAGCGTATCAAGTCATATGGGATGGGTTCGACGACGCCGGCCGGCCGACCCCAACCGGTGTCTATTTGTATCGCATGTCAACCGATGGTGATCTTCAAGCCAGGAAGATGCTATTGCTGAAATAGCCGCGCCAGAGAAAGTGTTCTTTGGGGGCAGCTCGCATTGACCTGCCCCTTTTTATTTCAAAAGTAGGAGTAGGGAGTAGGGTGGAAGTCGCAGACTTCCGCCACGACATGGCCCCATCTACACCGGAAACGGGAGATTCTCGTCAAGCCGGGGTGCCCCGGCCCTCCGGGCCGTGATTTGTGCGTCTCATATGCAAATTGTGTACTGCACCCAGGGTCGTAGGCGACGGGTGGAACCTCCATGTCATTACGCCGTACCGGCTGGAAGGAGTAGGGAGTAGGGTGGAAGTCGCAGACTTCCGCCACGACATTGCCCCATCTCCACCGGGGACGGGGGTTTCTCGTCAAACCGGGGTGCCCCGGCCCTCCGGGCCGGGATTTGTGGAACGCAATTCGGGTATGCCACACGGTTTATGGAAAATTCGGACTGGAAAAGGCGTGCACCCGGCAATTGTCTGTCGAGGAATTTCGAAAACACTTATTCCAAATTGTTAATGTCTTTCTTTTTGAAATTAAATTTGGTTCTGCCTGCATCATCATATATATATATAGTAATATCACTATCATCGGAGAATAAATCTATGCGAAAATAAAATACGCCATCTGTATTTGTAAAATCAGCACCGGTGCTGTTTTGAATTCTCGTCTTGACAAATACTGTACTATCTGCATCATAGTGGCTTTCTCCTATTCCCAGAACGCATCGAGTGATTTGTCGAATGTCTCCAGGTCTCCCCAACGTCTTTGCGCGGTGATTGTTGACATATATTTTGACATATTTATTGAATTTATCGGGGTTATAGTTCAAAGAATCTAGTTTCACGAAATCTTCTTCGGCTTTATTTGCAAAAGATGCTGCCTGACCTCGAGGCGAATATATCTTTAAATCATAGGGATTATCCGGGCCGAAAAGACTAAATGGGTATATCTCTTTCATAGCGTTTTTGGGTATTTTCCCATCTTTTAATGTGGATAAGTCTTCCCAAGTCAATTTTCGGGGAACTGCCCATAAAATGGAACCGGATATGAGAAAAATAAAAGCAATGCTCAAGGTATATCTTACGCCCTGCACAATTCCTCCTAATCAACCAATAGTAGTATTAAATAATATACTGCGAATTCCTTTGTTGTCAAGGTGATAATATTTAGGGTAGCGTAAATTATCTTGTGAAAAACCGGGTACCCCGTCTCCTCCGGGGCTAGGGCCTTTTCTTTAGGCCGGGGCACCCCGGCCCTCCGGCTTGGGATTTGTGGAATGCAATAGGTAACCTGCAGCAAGTTGTGGGTTACCAGTTATTCAATGTCAGACCGTTTCACGATATAATGGTTGGGCCCGATTGATTGAATATTCTTTATTACTTCCCCCGTCGTCATATCCACCCTAGATCGGCCATTATAGTAGTCTTTGAAAGAAATCTGCTGGTCGCCAGACTTTTCAAGAAAATCATCCCTCAGCTTTGGAAGTTCCCCAGCTATTCGATATGTTGGCACAACGAACGAATAATTCGTTGGCATTCCGACGACGGTTCTCATTTTCTTGCCATCGGCAGTTAGTACTTCGTGCCCTTCCTCATCGAGGATTGCGCCATTTGTCGGTTCAAACCTGCGCTGGAAGGCAACGCCTAGTACTTCGCCTGTATCTATGCTGAAGACAGGTGATCCGCTGGCACCATTCTGAAGTAATATATTTATCGTGAAGCTTAATGGTCGATCGTGTGCGAACGGCTGAACAGCACCAATAATGCCGCGTTGCAGAACCGGCGATAGCTGTTGGATCAATCCATCAGCCGGATCCACCAATCCCCGGCGCCCCATTGGGAATCCCGCCGTCGCGACATCTAAACCTTCAGTGATCCCGCCGGGCTCAGTGCGGATTCTGCACGATGGCAAATCCTTCACATTTACACCTACCAGAGCAATATCAGGGGCGCGCCGCTCAAAATACTTGTCGCTGGGCAGATGTGATGTAATTTCCGTCGCTGACACTATCTCCAATTCCGCAATGCGGATCTCACGGCCTCGCTGATCAAACATAATTGCGTACACTGAATCTAATACTGTCGACCCTGTCGGTCTTGGTAACTCCTTGAATGCATTGACGACGTGCTGGTTCGTCAATATTAATCCGCATGAATCGAATATGAACCCGGTACCTAGTATATCTGGAAGTCTCGCCCCTTCAGCATACCTTGGATCGTGTGGATATTTTGGGCAGAAGGCAACTATCGAAAATTTGATGTCTTGATATATTCCAGTAAGCGACATATTCGGCCTCTCTTACGCGTACGTACCCGGAACAAATGTCATATTTCCCAACCTGCTTGTCAAGTAATTCTCCTGGGAATGAGGGTTTCTAGTCAGCCCGAGATGCCCGGCCCTGCTGGCGGGATATACGCAAGCCCAATAATGATAAGCTATTATGGCGGGTGGCCGGGCCTATAGACCCGCAAATTGAATCGGTTGGCGGCGGGCGCATCCGACCACTTCACTACAACATCGATGTCGTTCGCTACTTCGCCTGCATTATTGGGGGTGACCCCATGGAGAGGAACATCTATGTATGCTTATAAACCAAATCTCTTGGCGCAAATCACATCCCCTCGCCAGCGGGGGAAGGGGAGGGAAAGCCAAAAACATGGGGCCCCCCGAAAATGACAAAACGAACCCAATTTCCTCCGACCTCGACCGCCATATCTGATTGTATGGCATATGAATAGCGTCCATCCGGTGATCTTCGTACGCGCGCAAAAGTCGGGTTCGATTTGGCTTTTACGCACGCCCCGCCTGCGACGAGTCCACCTCTGCCCAAGCCCTCACCCATGGGCAGGTAGCCGAACCTTTGGACTCGGAAGCCTCGAAACTATCTTGACGTCCCCTTCCAGGAGAAATACCTTCCCCTCAGAATCGGCTTTCACGAATCTGCATTACGACAATGAGATACCTGTTCGTCATCGCCTCTCTTCTCTTCTGCGTCGGTGCTCCACTGCTTGCGGTGGGAGTAGTCGAGCAAGGCTATATGGACAGCGCCAAGGCCTCTTTCCGCGCCACAATCGACGACCTGGGTCTGAACGACCAATTTTCCGCCGCCGACTCCCTCTGCCGCGCCTACATCCGCACCCATCCCACCGACCCCGGCGGCTACCTGATGCTCGCCGGCACGCTCCTGGCCGAGATGGTCGACCGAGAGGAAAATCTGTACCCGATCCCGTTCTCGGCGCTGCTCGATACCGTCGATCTCCTCTGTGCCGGCGCCCTCGACACTACCGTCGGCAACACCAAAGCCTGGATGTATCTCATCAAGGGGCATGCGCGCTCGTACCGCTCGCTTTGGGAATCGCGCTTCGGCTCGCTGTCATCAGCCATCAAACTCAGCTTCGAGGCCTGCGACGAATACAACCGCGCCCTGGAGCGCGACCGCACCCTCTACGACGTCTATGCCGGGCTGGGGGCGTTCCATTACTGGAAGTCGGCCAAGGTCGGCGGCCTCTTGCGCTGGCTGGGAATCTTCAACGATGAGCGCCAAAAGGGAATCGACGAACTGTGTCTGGCCGCCGAATCATCGCTGGTGTCGCGCCAATCGGCCCGCGTCTCCCTCATCTGGGTCTGGCTCGACGCCGAAAAATATGACTCCGCCATCACCATCGCCATGAGCCTGATACCGAAATATCCCGAGGGGAAGTCGTTCCTCTGGCCGCTGGCCCAGGCCTATTACTTCAAGCGGGACTTCGCCAACTCCGCCCGGTACTACGCCCTGCTGCGGGAGAAAATCGCTCCCCGTCCGGGCAACTACTTCAACCTGGTCGAGATTGACTATTACCTTGCCCGCGGCTATATCCAAGTCACCGATACCTCACGCGCCCGTGAGGCCGCGCGGCAATTCGCCATCTATGAATCGAATCTGCCGGCCAAGACAGTCGAGCGCCAGCAAAAGAAGATCGCTTACCTGCGGCAGATGATAAAGACGGAATGATTGCACAACTCACATACCGCCGAGTACTTGTCCGCCCCCTGATTCGCAGCCGAATTGCAGGATGGCCCAGTGAAATCCGGTCAGCTCTTCATCGATTCGAGGAACTTCTTATTGCTCTTGGTCTTCTTAATCCGGTCCAGCAAGAATTCCATCCCCTCGATCGGGTTCATCTCGGCCAGAAATTTCCGCAGAATCCAAACCTTGTTCAATATCTCCGGCGGTTGCAGCAGCTCTTCCTTGCGGGTGGAGGAGCGGTTGATATCCATGGCCGGGAAGATACGCCGGTCGGCGATGCGGCGGTCAAGCACCATTTCCATGTTGCCGGTTCCCTTGAACTCCTCGAAAATGACCTCGTCCATCCGGCTGCCGGTCTCGATCAAGGCCGTGGCGATAATCGTCAACGAGCCGCCCTCCTCAACGTTGCGCGCCGCGCCAAAGAACCGCTTCGGCTTGTGCAAGGCGTTGGAATCCACGCCGCCGGAAAGAATCTTGCCGGAGTGGGGCACGACGGCGTTGTGGGCGCGCGCCAGGCGGGTAACCGAATCGAGCAGGATCACCACGTGATGTTGGTGTTCTACCAGCCGCTTGGCCTTTTCCAGCACCATATCGGCCACCTGCACGTGCCGATCGGCCGGTTCGTCAAAAGTCGAGGACACGACTTCACCCTTGACCGAGCGCTTCATGTCGGTGACTTCCTCCGGCCGCTCGTCGATCAGCAGCACGATCAGCTTGACCTCGGGATGGTTGGTGGTGATGGAGTTGGCGATCTTCTGCAGAATGATCGTCTTGCCGGCCTTGGGGGGAGAGGTGATCAAGGCCCGCTGCCCCTTCCCGATCGGACACATCAGGTCGATGATCCTCGTCGTCAGTTCCTCCGGATCGGTTTCCAGATTGAACTGGACGTCGGGATAAAGCGGGGTCAGGTTGTCGAACAGGGTCTTGTGCTTGGCCACCTCGGGCGGCTCGGCGTTGATCGCCTCGATCTTCAACAAGGCGAAGTACCGTTCCGATTCCTTCGGAGGCCGGACCTGTCCCGAAACGGTGTCGCCGGTGCGAAGGTCGAACCGTTTGATCTGCGAGGGAGAGACGTAGATGTCGTCAGGGCCGGGTTGGTAGTTGTAGTCGGAGGAACGCAAGAAACCGTACCCTTCGTCCAGAATTTCCAGAACCCCTTCGGCGAATATCAGGCCGTTCTGAGCGGACTGCGATTCCAGAACCTTGAATATCAGTTCCGATTTGCGCAATCCCGATACACCGGGAATGTCAAGTTCTTCGGCAATCTTGAGCAGTTCGGCGATCGTCTTTGTCTTGAGCGTTGCAATGTCCATACAGTATCCTTATGTAAAGTAGCTCAGCTATTCATTTGTCACGGGAGAATGCCCTCGGCGGATATCCCGCCGCGCGGGCGGTCTACTCTAACGTTTCCACGGGGGCGTCACCCCACAGTTTCTCCAGCGCGTAGAACTGACGCGCCTCTTCGGTGAAGACATGTACCACGACGTCAAAATAGTCCAGCAGCGTCCATCGCGACCTTTCGCCCCCTTCCCGGTGCGACGGCCTGACCCCCTTGGCGCGCAACCCATCCTCGACGGCGTCGGCGATGGCCCTGACGTGCAGCTCCACCGATCCGGAACAGATCACAAAATAATCGCAAACCGAGGAGAGCTTCTTCAGCTTGAGTATCCTGACGTCAAAGCCTTTTTTTGATAATGCCAGCGTACCGGCGGCACGGGCGAGCGCGAGAGATGTCATCAACGGGTCCTATTATCCTCCTGCACCTGAAACTGCCGGAGCGGCCTGATGATCACGGGCGGCGGCCAGCACGGCACGGCAGTCCTTTCCCAGAACCAGCGTGGCGCCGATATCCAGGTAGTTGTCGTCTATCTCCCGGTAGGTGACCGGAATGTCGAGGCCGAGCTGCTGGGCCAGCAGCATGGCCGGCGTCAAATCCTGCCTCCGGGATATCACAAACGTCTTTTCTACGTCAAAACGGTCGAAATTATCGGAGTCGATCACGCGGACAGAAAGCGGCTTGCGGACCAAATCTTCAAGCTTATCGGCCACCGTATAGGCGATTCCCTTCTCACCGCAGCCGTTGAGAATCTGGACGTTGATAAAATACTGGGGAACCTCTTTCTCCTGAGTGTATCCCTTGGTCATGTGAACCGTGATAGAGGCTATATAGGCCGCCACGATCAGAAACAAGACAACAATACCCAACTCCACAAAGCGGAGCGGCTTCTTGCTCTTGGCCCGCCTGATACGATAAGCGGAATCAGCTTTCAACTTGCGCGATTCTCTAGCCATGAAAAACTTTGCGGGAGGGTTGGCGGGAAGACGATGGAAGCTGCGCCGCTACCGATACCAATAACCGCTCCTCCCGATACCGAAAGGTCCGTAATTGTAATAGACCGGGATCGTCTCAAAACCGATCGACATCCGGAAATTCTGCGACGGCCGCCAATCCAGCCAGCCGGAGGGCAGGAACCGGGCGGACGTCCCCGACTTCTTGTCCCCCCACAAGACGCTTGGGTCATGCAGTATGCCCATGTTCAACGTCAGGGTCAGGGGATTTGCCAACTGGTAAGAGATAGTGTTGTTATACATCCCCAGCGCCCCCGATTGGCCGCCGCCGGAGAAGAATCCGAGCGAGTACGACTGCGACATATGGAACCGCGACAAATCAAGAAATGATTGAAAGGGCCTCTTGGATAATCCCAAATCGTACTTCTGGGTAATCTGCTTGACTTCCACCCGGTCGACATTTTGCGCCATGGCCGACCCTGTCAGCAGACTAACCACCACAGCCACGATGATGCAGGTCACGGTTCTCATACAATTTTCTCCTACCATGGAGACTCTTAAAATAAACCGATGTTCAAATTCTCTGTCAACTATTTTCAGGTCAGCCAAGTCCCTGACCTCATTTCTTTATACGTTCCTGCCGGCCGATCGGTGCCTTAAAACCGGCCTTCCGGCCAAAACGGGCCTCCAACTCGGCCAGTTGCTCGAAGGAATTTACTCCCAGGACCTCACCGGGGTCATCGGCCAGACAAACCGCCGCCTTATGTCCCTCTCCTCGCAATATCTCCATGACGTCGGTCAGGTAGTACTCGTTTTGGCTGTTATCGGATCGAATCCGGCGAAGCGCCGCAAACAAGTATCGGGAATCAAAGCAGAAAGTCCCCGAGTTGATTTCACCGATTTTCCTCTGATTCTCGTCGGCGTCTTTATGCTCGACAATCCGATCTACCAAATCTGTTCCGGGAATACGAATGACCCGTCCATATCCAGCCGGGTCGGGAGGCAGCGATGACAACACCGTTGCCGACGCCTTCTCCCTCCGGTGAATGGAAAGAAGCTTGTTAATCGTCTTCCCGGTCAGAAGGGGAACATCACCGGCCATCACCAGTATATCACCCGAAAACCCGGATAGAACTTCTTCCGCCATCAGAACGGCATGGCCGGTTCCGAGCTGTTCTGCCTGAATGGCGAATTCAATCTTCCCTTGATATTTATCCAGAGTGGCCATAACCAAGTCTGCCTGATGCCCGATTACAATCACTATCTTCTTGATATTCAAGGAGATAAGAGTGTCTATTAGATACTCAATCATTGGTCGTCCGAAAAGGGTGTGCAGGACCTTGACCAGGTCCGATTTCATTCGCTTCCCTTTTCCGGCGGCCAGAACGACCGCGGCAATGTCAGTCATTAATCGATAACCCTGTTATTATTGTCGACATGGATCAGGGCGGGCTTGAATCGCTTGGCTTCCTCGGTCGGCAATTGGCCGTAGGCCAGAATTATTATCTTGTCCCCCTTGGCCCCCAATCGTGCGGCGGCACCATTGAGGCAAATCGTTCCGCTGCCGGCAGGTGCCTCAATAACATAGGTTTCCAGGCGCGTGCCGGTATTGATGTTGACCACATGGACCTGTTCGTAGGGCAAAAGCCCGGCGGCCTCGATCAGAGTCTTGTCAATTGAGATCGAGCCCTCATAGTCCAAATCGGCCTCGGTTACGGTGGCGCGATGAATTTTGGCTCGGCACAACGTCACCATCATACAGGTATTCACCTCCAGGGCGGCTTTCCGCCAACAGATAATAATATATAGCATTAACGCCTATAAGGGCAATAGGTTTCAGACAATTTTACCCTGCTCCGCGACTGTGGCGGGTCGTGGCGATCTCGGAATGTCGCGGGAGTAACCTAGGGACTTAGCCTGCGAGTTACCCGTTGGTGGAAAAAGCGCCGGGCCAGCCGCCTTGGTTTTCGATCACCTGGTCAATCTCGGCCATGAGGCGGATGGTCTCGTTCAGGGCCACGACGATCTTCTGATAATGCTGAATGTCTTCGTACGTCAGGGAACGGCCTTTGCGGTCCTTGAGCCATTTCTCGCAAACCTAGTAGCCGCCGATATGGAAGCTCCAGACGGCGGCGGGTACATCGCCGAAATATTGAGACGGGTTGATCCAGACGCGATCGGTCATGTCCGTGTACCGCACCTTCTCGACCACGTTTGTCCCTTTATCGGGAAACTCCGTAATCAGGGAGTTCAGTTTCGGCGATTCCATGAGGTGCAAGCCGACAAGTTCTCCGCCCAAGGCGGCCAAACTGAAGAACATATCCCGCTTGCTCGTGAGCGGCAGGCGCGGAAAGTCAATCTTCAGGAATTCGGCGTAACGCGTGCGGTAGGTCGGCGAGTGGAAAATGGCATAGGCATAGTGGAAGATGTCCTCGGGGGTAACGCCCTTGGGCAGTCCGTGCGACCCTTCCTGCGGTGCATTGAGTTTACCCGCCAACGCTTTCAGGAATGCAGTGCTGATGTTCGGGCGGCGACCGGACGAAGCGTCCAGTTGGTTGGCGGAGGGATAGAGATAGAGCGGGAAAAGGTAATTGATTTCCTTCAGCGAAACTGCATGTCGGTCCAGTACAAGATGAGTCGCAAGCACATGCTCAAAACCCCTTTGAATCTCGACTGTGCGAGTTAGCGACATGGCGACATTCCGCTGAAACATGTGTCTTTGTGAATCTAAACGGGTTCTATCCATTACAGCGGGATGGAGCAGGCAATATCTGAAATCGAATGGACGATACAGGCACGTACGAACAGAAGTCATCACCGCAGAATCCATTTGAATTTTGATTCGAGCATCGGCGAGACGCCACGTTCCTGTATCCGCCAAGTGGTATTTGTTAACCAATTCTGCAATTGATTTGGTTGTGTCAAGTAAATCACCAAGGCGTTCTGATGCCTCAATCTGCGTCAGCGCAATGGCAAAATCATCACGAGAGGAAGTGAACCCTTGTCCTGTCAGACAGAAGATGTCCCGGATTTTTGCAAAGTTGTCGTATTCGGATTTTAAAGTCTCGTTCTGTCGTATGAATAGATAGAATGGCGACGACGGCTTCAACTCCTGCCACAGCGTTGTCTTCGCATTGTTCTCCCATAGCCACCGATACTTGCCGCCAGTGAGTTGTTCATTTTCGTAAAGGTCACGGCGTCCCCACAAGTCGGCATGGAATATACGGGTAGTTGCCTTTGTCTCATCCTTTTCCCGCTTCACCTTCACCGCCAGCAGAATCGCTACGCCCTGTTGGATGTCGAAAACGTTTTCATCCTTTCCGCCGTCTGGGGCTTTCTCCTTCTTCTTGGAGTTCCCATGCAGGTCGAGGACATATATTTCGTCGAAGGTCTGCATAAGGTGCTGGCGCATCCCCCGGAAGGTCGGGTTATCCAGATAGCCGTTGTTGGTGATATATCCAAGGACGCCCTCGCCGGTCTTGTCAATTCGCCATTCGGCGAATCGGATGAATTTCACGTAGTCATCCTGCAATCCTTTGGGGTTCCGTTCGTCAAGTGGTTTTCCGTCCACTTGATAATACTCCTTCACCAGAGAGACGATCCAATTGCCATTATTGGCAGACCGGTAGGAGTATGGCGGATTGCCGAGGACTACCATAATTGGCCGCTCGCGTTTGATTTCTGCGGCGGCGTTTGCTTCTCGGGAGACGAATTGGCCAAGGAGCATTTCCGATTTTTTCGCGGCCTCTTCCAGCGTGTTGGTCAGGTAGATGCCGAGACGTTGGTTGCTGCCGAACGTATAGCCGGACTGCTCAAGGAGCATGCTGATTTTAAGGTGTGCAACGGCATAGGGGGCCACAAGCAGTTCAAAACCGAAAATGCGGGGCAGAATGTGGCGACTGACGTAGTCGTCCCACGCGCCGAGTTGCTTGCGGAATCCCTGGTGGATCAACTCTATGACGAAATAGAGAAAGGTGGCGGTTCCGGTAGCGGTGTCGAGAATAAGGGTGCTCTCGTCGGCCAGTCCCTTGGGGCGGCCGAGACGGGTCTTGATCAGCCAGTCAAGCGAGTTTACGATGTAGCTGACGACGGGTTCCGGGGTGTAGAAGACGCCCCGGACTTCCCGCATAGCCGGATCGTAGGCGGCAAGGAAGGTCTCGTAAAAGTGGACCACGGGGTCCTCCCGCCCCTTGCACTTGCCAAAGTCCCGGAGGATTTCCGTCATATCGGCGTGCTTGATCAATTCCACCATGTCATCCACGGCCCAGGCAATCGTGTCGGGCATCCTTACGCCGGCGATTTGCTCAAAAAGTTCACGTAGGAAGGGATTGGTGCGGGGGAGATTGGCGGCCGCGGACTCACGCGAGAAAGGTCTATCCGGTTCATGCACGCGGGCGGCGAAGAGGCCGTAGGCCAAGGTTTGAGCGAACATATCGGCGAACTGGTGTTCGCTTAGATCGGGAATGAGTGTGTCCCGGAAGGCGTGCAGCCACTCGTGAAGCCAGTTTGTCGGCTCGCCGTAACCCGGCATGGTCTCGCTTACGACGCTGCTCTTGACCTTATCCGCCTTTTCCTCTTCCTGCATAAGAGCGGCAAGGATGAGGTCGCGGATCATGCGCGTCATGCCGGCCATACGGCTGGCAAGTTCCTTGGCAGTGCCGACGGTCAACGCTGGTTGGGCGTAGAATGCCGTCAGGAGTGCGGTCAGACGCTCCTCGCCATCCATAGCGGATTTGAGTTTGCCTTTGCTATCCCAGTCGGCCACGCGAACGGTCAGGCGTTTTTCGCCTGCCGCGTACCAGTGGAACACCAAATAGTCCGTGAGAATCCAGTTGGGCAACGTGGAGTACCGTTTGAACTGGTCCCCGTTCGGCCCTTTGCCGCGCTCCATTTCGTCGAGGTTGACGCCAACGTCTTTCGTCTCCACATGTCCGAGGGGGACATCCTTTCTGCTAATGTTGAAGTCGGGCGCGCCGCAGGCGATGCGTCGCGGTTCGTTCGTGGCTTCAATATCTCTGCCGCACGCTTCAAGGAGCTTTTCCAGAGCGGGGCGGTGGGTGTGTTCGGTGGAGTCGCCCTTATCGAGGTTCTTCCGTATCTCTTTGATGTAGTCAGCAAAGGCGCTCATTCTTCATCTCTCTGGAGCGAACTTCTATTCATATAGCTTCCAGATAAACCCGTTGCCGGTGTCTTATTTGGTTTCCTCATAATACGCATTCTCTTGTCTCTCACAGGTCGTCCGCCGGATGGATATGGCTGCCTAAATCTGTAATTCAGAATTACTCAAAATCGCTTTGTCTGTCAATATTGATTTTGTCAGAACTCCTGCTCGGCCGGGACTCTCTGCCTCAAGCACATCGGCCTTGGCCATGAATCCCGCCCAAAAACCGCCATCAAACCGCTGGTCTTTTTCCCCGAATCGACACTACTTCGATGGTGAACGCTACCCCGCCCCCTATTATAGGATGAACACTCTCACTCTATACATATGCCCGGGCGCCCCATGCCCGTCGTGGCAGACCCCGCCGTGCGCCAACAGAGATATGCAAATTCGTGGTGACCGCCCGCGCCCACCACACGCCAATATCGCAAAACAAAAAAATGAGCGAACGAACCCAATTCCCCCTAATCCCAACCACGCCATACTTGTCCAACGAAATCCCGCCTCAATCCCAAGCGCCATCGATCTCAAACCTATGTGCGCGGCCTGCCCGCGGTGGGTCCACATCTACCCGCAAAGTCTTTATTCTATTTGTGTGGGAGCGAATGGCTATTCGCCCGTCCGCGCCCTATTCCGGGCGCAACGCCTGCATCGGATCCATGCGCGTCGCCCTCGTCCATCACACACCAATTTCGCAAAACAAAAAAATGAACGAACGAACCCAATTCCCGGCAATGCCAACGCGGCCATGATATTCCAACGAAATCTTGTGTCAATCCCACGCGCCATCGATGTCAAACTACCGTCGACTTCCCGCGCGTCCGGCGATCAGGTCGCGCAAGTGCGGCTCT
>CAZPEV010000008.1:0-14688 GCA_964585635.1 uncultured Ignavibacteriales bacterium | reverse complement strand
AAGGATATGGAGGCGCCCTGAGGCCGGAAAGCATGGATGGTCCCGGACGGCGGTGACCCTGCCATGGATAATCAACTCTATTGAGCTTGCCATCCGGAATGCCGGCGGTTAGATTATTCATAAAGGTGGAAGATTGAAATCCCAAATGAGTATCGAATCTAATGGCAATTCGCAAGTCTGGATGCAAGTCGCCTTGCAGGAAGCCCGGAAAGCGTACCAGATCGGCGAGGTCCCGGTGGGGGCCGTGATTGTTCGGGAGGGCCGGCTCATCGGGCGGGGATACAATCAGACCGAAAAACTGGCCGATCCCACCGCCCATGCGGAGATGCTGGCAATCACGTCGGCCTGTCAGGCCATCGGCGATTGGCGGCTGGATGGCGCCGTCCTGTACTGCACTCTGGAACCGTGCTCAATGTGCGCCGGGGCGGCCGTGTTGGCGCGCATTCAGAGAATCGTCTTTGGTGCCGCGGACCCCAAATTCGGCGCCTGCGGTTCGATCTTCAACATCCCGTCCGATCCCCGGCTGAACCATCGAATCGAACTTGAGGGGGGAGTTCTGATGGAGGAAACGGCCGAGATGATGCGCGCCTTTTTTCGGGAGGTGCGAAGCTGCCAGAGAGGGGTCCAATGAGAATCAGCGATGACGACCTGACCCGAATCCTGACCAAAACCACCTACCTCGGTCTGATGATGAATATTCTGGCTCCGGCCACATTGTTCGCCATTTTGGTGATTCTTCGCGGCGGCGGCATAACCGAGAAGAGTCTATTGCCGACCGACCGACCGGAGCTAACAATCATATTCTATGCCTGCCTGGCGGTCTCCACCTTGGGCGTGTTGATCACCTATCTGCTGCGGCGGGCGACGGCCGCTTCGATCGTGAAAGGAAGGAATCCGGCACCGGCGACGGATTTTGAGAGCCGGGTGCTAGCGTTTTCTATCATAACCTTCGCCCTTAATGAATCGTATGCGGTGTTGGGTTTGGTGCTGGCGCTGCTGGGCATGGGCCGCGAAGTTTTTCTGCTGTTTATTGCGTTGACCATGATCACCTACCAGTTGTTCCGTCCCCGGCGGGCCTTTTTGGAACAACTTCGGGACAAACTGGAGAGAACGACTGTCGAAACGACGTCCTGAAGATTTTGCTTTACAGGATCGATTAAATCGTTAATTTGGCCCGCAGGCAAGCCAGACCGATGCGGCCATCGGCCGACGATTATAACGGAGAGGTGCCGGAGCGGTTGAACGGGGCGGTCTCGAAAACCGTTGACCCTTCGCGGGGTCCCAGGGTTCGAATCCCTGCCTCTCCGCCACGAATCCATCGTGTTTTCTGCTGTCGCGTGGGTGACCCAACTCACAGTTTTAAGAATATGAGTTCGATATGCATCCTAAGTCCTCAGCTATGAATCGATTGTGTTCCCCGCTGTCACGTGAATAGCCAAACTCACACCATTTAAAGAATGTTCCCGATTAATATCCCCAACTCTCGCCGGTAGCGGGGGCTGCTCTTCCCCTGCCGCGTGGATGATCGATGATTCCGGTGCGCTGCCGGGGACCTGTTCATGTCCCGGACTCTGAGCTATAGATCTTGGCCTGCCCATAAAGGAAAACTTTCTTGTTGGCAGATTGCATCTGATTCTCTATATTATGAATGCATTCCGTTATCGACGTAACAACGAGAAAATAGCCAGGAGCGCCCGCGGTCGGCCGGCTTACTGACCAAATCTTTTGACCGAAAATGCGCCATCGACGGACTGCCGCTCGCGAACGCAACCGTTAATTCAGGGGTGGTAATATGCTGCATAAAATCATTTTCCTGTGTCTTCTGTTTATCTCGCCGGCACTCGTGCTCGCCATCAATCATGTCTATCTCGACGTGGTCAAGACGGGCGAGGACAAGGGCGCCGATACGCTCTTTGTCGGCAAGAACTACGAAGCACGCATCTTTATAGAGAACGACAGGCATCTCGGTGAGATGCGAATAGCGCCCCGTTTTTGGGGCGGCATTGTGGGCAAAGACGGCGGTCTCGTGGCCGGTCATTTCTGGGAATGGCTTGACGTCGGGGGATATGGGGCAACGACGGCCTGCGTCAGGGTCATTCCGGGAAGCCGCATGGATCCTCCGTCCACCGTTTGGGACTCCCTGTTTACCATCTTCGAGTGGAACATGAACGAGGATTCGCCCGATACGCTGGGGGTGCGGGGTCTGGCAAAAGATATCGGCCTGGCGCCGGGGGGAGCGCAGCACATGCTGTCGATTCATTTCACGCCGAAGATGCCCACCTACGGCATGGTCATGATGTGGGCGGACACGGCCCATATCGACCCGACCGGGGGGTTGACGTTTTATGATATGGGCGGTACGGTCATTTACCCGACCTATTCGTCTCCGGGCGAATGGCCGATAGCGATCGTCTGTGGCGACGCCAACGGCGACGGCATAATCAACGTCGGGGATGCGGTATTCGTCATCAATTATATCTTCAAGAGCGGACCGGCGCCGGTCCCGGTGCAAGCGGGTGATGCCAATTGCGACGGCGCCCGCAACGTCGGCGACGCGGTCTACGTGATCAACTACATCTTCAAGAGCGGTCCGGCGCCCTGCTGCCCCTGATTCGATCAAGACTGAGATCTCCAAAGGGCCGGTCGTGCACCGGTCCTTTTTTGTGTCCGATGATGCGGCGGCGAACTCCCGACATGTACCTGCCACCAGAAAATTCCATGGAATGGTATATGGGCAATGGGATTACCGGGAATTGGGTTCGTTTGCTCATTTTCTTGCTCTTCATGATTTGCGCTGCGATCGATGATGATTAGGTCTGCCCGGCCCCCCTGCGTATGAAACCCGGAACAAAGTGCGGCCCTCCCGTCGTAGGGAAGTTTTTCGCGGCGGACCGGAACATCCGACTGCGCCCGACTTAGTGATGGGCGATATTGGCGCAAGAATTCGTTGGACAAGGATGGAGCAGTTGAGGTTAGGGCGAATTGGGTCCGTTTGCTCGTTTTTTGGTTTGTCATAATTCCCCCTCTTTAGCTGTGCTGCCCTCACCTCAAACCCCTCTCCCCCGAGGAGAGGGGCTATAAGCCATCCCCGGCGGACATAGTGCGCGCGGGCAGAGATATAGACTGAGCCTGTTCATCCTATAATAGGGGGCGGGGTCGCATTCAACATCGATGTTGTAGCGGAATGGTCGGGAGCGCCCGGTGCGGTATGCATAATGCGCATTGCCCAAATCCGTTCTGGACTACCGTTGTCACGGGAGTGACATAGGTCGGATAGCTTCAATCGCCATGACTGCTCACAGGTGGGACGCGCATAAAAGGGGTTCCTGATGGCGGGGGAGACTTTTCGCGGCGGACGAGGACGTCTGACTGCGCACGGGTCGTAACAGAGGCGGAAGCGGCCTGAAATCGATTGACAAAGAGTGGGTTAGGGGTATATTACTTTCAGTTGACAATTACTTCACAGGTAGGGGAAACCATGAAGATTATGACATCGTTGGTTGCGGGCGTTTTCGTAGGATTGGCCATTTCATCGGCCTTTGCCGCTGACCAAAATCCCATGGTCATGCAGAAGATAGACCTGATGCCGTTAGCGTTCACACAGAACAATGGGCAGTGGGACCAGCCGGTTTTCGCGCAGATTGATGCCGGAAGAGATCAGGGGGAAACTGCGGGCAGAAGCATCCGGGAATTCCTTACACCCGAAGGCCGGTTTGATCTTGAGGCAGCGCGGCGCTCGGGTTATCAGGGGCCATTGGACATGAGGGGCTTTGAGACGGCTCTTGACACTTCCACCGGCCAGCCGGTGTTTCGCGCAGCCTCTCCCGCTTCGCCAACCGATAACCCCGATGACATCTATTGGGACAACAGCATTTCACCAAGTTTTCCGGGGATGAATGACTTTGTCCGCCGCCTAACCGTATACGACGGGAAACTGATAGCGGCGGGGAATTTCGCAATCGCCGGTGGCGTGGCGGCGAATTACATCGCCTCCTGGGATGGGAGCAGTTGGTCGTCGTTGGGATCGGGAATGAATGAATGGGTATATGACCTAACCGTATACGACGGGAAGCTTATTGCAGGAGGGATTTTCACAATCGCTGGTGGCGTGGGGGCGAATTACATAGCGTCCTGGGATGGGAGCAGTTGGTCGCCATTGGGCTTGGGGATGAATGGTAGTGTCCTTGCTCTGACTGTGTACGACGGGAGACTTATTGCGGGAGGTGATTTCACATCGGCCGGTGGCGTGGCGGCGAACTACATCGCTTCCTGGGATGGGAGCAGCTGGTCGCCATTGGGGTCGGGGATGAATGGTGATGTCTTCACCGTAACCGTGTATAAAGGGCACCTGATAGCGGGGGGCAATTTCTTGATTGCTGGGAATAAGGTCTCGGCGTATCTGGCAGCATGGACTTTAATCTTGGATGCCGATAGTGATGGTGTTGCCGATGTGGTGGATAATTGTACCGAGGTTTATAATCCTGATCAGACAGATACCGACCACGACGGCATTGGAGATGCCTGTGATCTATGCACTGATACCGATCATGATGGGTTTGGGAATCCGGGTTTTGCCGTCAATACTTGCCCGACTGACAATTGTCCGAATATTTTCAACCCTGATCAAATGGATGCAGACGGGGATGGTATCGGTGCAGAATGTGATAATTGCCCCTTTGCCTATGATCCCAATCAAGAAGATGCCGACCATGACGGCAAAGGAGATTCCTGCGATGTTGGAGCGGTAGCATTCACCGCTTCGCCCCGCTGTGGGGGTGCGCCGCTAACAGTAGCTTTTACTGACCAATCGGCGCCGATACATACTGCTACCTCCTGGCTCTGGGATTTTGGCGACGGTCACTCCGGCACTGGTCAAATCCTCTCTCATGAGTATAATGATGTCGGGGTCTTTGATGTGATGTTGATTGTTTCTAATGGATCGTTGGGGGACACGCTGATCAAGTCCGGATATATTACCACTCAGGTTGGCCTCACGGCCGATTTCACGGGCATTCCCAATAGCGGAAAATCACCCTTGACGGTTGTTTTTGAGCCGATTTTGCAGGGAATTGCCAATGAGTATCTCTGGGACTTTGGCGATGGCGAAACCAGCACTGTCCGCAATCCGATTCATACGTATGCCGTGCAAGGGATGTATGATGTCAAGTTGATCGCTCGGTTGATTCAGGACGGGTGCGATCAGGTCGATACGATTACCAAAGAGGGTTATGTTGTTGTCAACGATCTGATTCCGGCCTTCAGGGCGACGCCATTGGCCGGAGTGGAGCCGTTGACGGTGCAATTTACCGATGAAAGCCAGGGAAGTCCCCTCCAATTCTATTGGGAATTTGGCGATGGCCAGAGCAGCACTGACCAGAATCCAGTCCATCAATATGTGTCTTAGGGAACATTTGATGTCTTATTGCGGGTCACCAACATTATCGGAGCGGATAGTCTAAAGAAGCTCTACTATATCCATGTCGATTCCGCCTATGCTTACCGGTCGGGCGAGATATATGACAATGGAGTTCGCCCTGGCTTTGACCTGCATTTCTACAGCGTCTGGATTAACACCGGCACCCTTCCGGCGGACAACTGCGTGCTCAAGATTTTGCCGCCGGAGGAGATAACGCTTTATGGAGTATCCCCGGGACAGATACTCACTGGCACTTATTTCGGCTACACCATGTCCGGTGATACAATTGTGATCAATCTGGGGACAAACAATCCGACTGGTTGGTATGGTGGGGGCGGATACGTGGATATCTACGGTAACCTGCCACCCTCGGTGCCGGTTGGTCATATCTTGACCTGTAGATCGTGGTTGACGACGACAACGCCTGAGAAACAACTGGCCAACAATAATGTTCAGCATAGTCTGATTGTTCGGGGATCAATCGATCCAAATGACAAGCTCTGCTCTCCCGAGGGTACTGGCTTGGAGAAGAAGATTGCGCCCGACCAACGCCTCAGCTACATGATCCGCTTTGAGAACAAGCCGGAGGCGACTGCCGAAGCGATCTACATTCGGGTGGTCGATACGCTGGATCACAATCTCGATTGGAGCACGCTGGCGTTTGGTGCGATGAGTCATCCCGACAAGTGTAAATATGAGTTTGATCCCTATGCCGGTGTGATCGATTGTTTCTGCGACAGTATCATGCTGCCGCCGAACGTCAGTAAGCCGGAAGGGGAAGGGTATTTCACCTATTCTATCTCGCCCAAGAAAGACCTCCCTGCCGGGACCGAGGTGAGTAACACCGCGTGGATACGGTTCGACTATAACGCGTGGCTGCAAGCCCCCGAAGCTGGCGCCGTGATTCGGACGATTTGGCAATCGTTCATGTGCGGAGACGCCAACGGCGACAGGACGGTCAACATTGGCGACGCGGTTTACGTGATTAACTACATCTTCAAGGGCGGGCCCCAACCGACTCCGCTTAAGGACGCCGGTGACGCCAATTGCGACCATGCGGTGAATGTTGGGGATGCGGTCTACGTAATCAATTACATCTTCAAGGGCGGCCCGGCGCCCTGCTGTCCCTGATCCATCAAGGCTGAGATCTCAAAAAGGCCGGTTAAACACCGGCCTTTTTGCGTTGTGGACGAAGGCGTGCGCCGTCCTCGAAATCCGCTCTGGAAGGCCAGGGGGATAATTCCTTCGCCAGCGGATCAGCCTTTGGCGGCTTGGAGGCGGCACCAGGCGTACAGGGCGTCGTAGACATAGAATTGGACGTCCAGATTATCCTGGTCATTCGCGAACACCAGGCCGAATCCGGTGGCAATCGCCTCCAACCCAGGGGCGATGTCATTCTTGCCGAGATCGTCGCCGATATCGGCTGAATGGATGATGGCCGCCAGACGCGCCAGGGCCGGATCGGTGAGGCCGTACTTTATCAGGATGGTCTCGAACGAGCATTGGCCTTCGTGATGACCCAATTCGACGCCGGGGGCGTCGAAGGGAATGGCGCCGGTTTGCCGCGCCACGACATCGATTTGGCTTTTAGGCACGAACAGGAATTCCGCCCGGCTGTCGACAAATCGTTTGATCAGCCAGGGGCAGGCTACGCGATCGACATGGACATGGGAGCGTGTCACCCACAGCATAGGTATCTCCTTTCTGCTTTCTCCCCGCCGAGGTCTATGGCAGATACGGGGGAAAGGTAATAGAAGCGGGCGTTGTCGGCCATGATTTCATTTCGTCGTCGCCGCTTTTTGTGGAAAAGGCAAAGGGCTCCACATACAGAACGGAGCGGGGGAGACCCACTCCGTTCCGATGAAAGCATTGGTGCAGGACGCAGAGGCGCGCCCGTTGCTGCGGAGGCCGATCAGCCGAAAATACCCTGATCCATCATGGCGTTGGCAACCTTCAAGAAGCCGGCAATATTGGCTCCCACGACATAGTTGCCGGCGGTGCCGTAGGTTTCGGAAGCGTCCACGCATGACTTGTGGATTTTCTTCATGATGCCGTGAAGTTTGCTATCCACTTCCTCGCGCGACCAGCCGTAGCGCATGCTGTTTTGCGACATTTCCAAACCGGAGGTGGACACGCCGCCGGCATTGGCCGCCTTGCCCGGTCCATAGAGGCTCTTGTTTCGGAGGAAGATGTCGACGCCGTCGGGCGTGGTCGGCATGTTGGCTCCTTCGGAAATCACATAGACGCCGTTTTTGACCAGATTGGCGGCGTCTTTGCCGTTGATCTCGTTCTGGGTAGCCGATGGAAACGCGCACTGAGCCTTGTGGTCCCACAACGGATTGGAGTCTTTGTTGGGGTCGATCGGGAAGTACGACGCGCTGGTGTATTTGTCGGCGTACTCTTTGATCCGACCGCGGCGGACATTTTTCAGGTTCATGGCAAAGGCCAGCTTCTCACGGTCGATGCCGGCCGAGTCATAAATGTATCCGGCGGAATCGGACAGCGTCACCGCCTTGCCGCCGAGGTCGAGAATCTTTTGCACGGTGTATTGGGCCACGTTGCCGGATCCGGAAACCAGGCAGGTTTTTCCTTCCAGCGTTTCGCCGCGAGTGGCCAGCATCTCAGCCGCAAAATAGACGGCGCCGTAGCCGGTGGCCTCGGGCCGAATCAATGATCCACCCCAATTAAGTCCCTTGCCGGTCAGCACGCCGGTGAATTCATTGCGGATCTTCTTGTAGGTTCCAAAGAGGAAGCCAATTTCGCGGCCGCCGACGCCGATATCGCCCGCGGGAACATCGGTATCGGGACCGATGTGGCGGTACAGCTCGATCATAAAGCTGGTGCAGAAACGCATGACTTCGTCGTCGCTCTTGCCCTTGGGGTCGAAGTCGGAACCACCCTTGCCGCCGCCCATCGGCAGCGTCGTCAGGCTGTTTTTGAAAACCTGCTCATAGGCCAGAAACTTCAGAATGCCGAGGTTCACCGAAGGATGGAACCGCAGGCCGCCTTTAAAGGGGCCGATGGCGCTGTTCATTTGGATCCGGAAGCCCCGATTGACATGAACCTCGCCCTGATCGTCGGTCCAGGGAACCCGGAACATGAAGACCCGCTCCGGCTCGGCGATCCGTTCCATAATCTTAGCGCGGCGATACTCCGGGTGCTTATCCAGTACCAGTTCCACAGATTCCACTACTTCTTGAACCGCCTGGTGAAACTCAGGCTCGGCCGGATTCTTGGCTTTGATCCAGGCCATAAAGTCATTGACGTACATCGACATAGTCTTCTCCTTGGTTGAGAATGGAGTAATATGGATAATGCATTTGGCGTCTTCGGGAAAGGATTTCGGCGAGGACCAGTGGGATCGCGTCGGGGAATATTGAATCACATTCTTTGATATTATGGAACATAAATCCTCGCCTATTATCAGGCACGCGAAAAGATAGGTTTTGTGAATCTTTTCACAATAGGTATTAATGCCTATAATTGCTGGTAATAACATCTATATGGCGCGTTATGATGCCTATTTCCTGTCGGGGAACTATGATTCAATCAGTTTATTGCGGATGCAGTATTTGACGATATCGGTAACATTCTTCGCCTGAAGCTTCCTCATGATTGAGGCTCTATGAGCTTCCGCCGTCTTGGGGCTGATATTCAGGCGGTGAGCGGCTTCTTTCGTGGAGAAGCCGTCGGCCAGAAGCCGGGCCAGTTCCTTCTCCCGCCGGGTCATGATATCCTCAATTTCCCGATCATGTTCGGCGGGATTGACATAGCCGAAGACTATCTCATGGCCGGCCGGCCCCGATAAATAGTAGTCCCCGATGGATGCTTTTCGAATGGCGAAGACCAATTCGCGGAAATCACAGTCTTGAAGCAGGTAGGCGCGTGCCCCGGCCTTGAACGCTTCACGCATTATCGATTCATTGTGCCTGGTCGACAGGAATACAAACTCCGGTCCGCCGGATTGTTTCCGCAGCCGATTGGCTACGCCGACACCGTCAAGGTATGGAAGCCTGATGTTGAGTACCACGACGTCCGGCTTTTTGGCCTCGGCCAGTTCCACGGCGGCCAGACCATCGGCTGCGTCACCCAGCACCAGAATTCCCGGTTCCGAGGTAAAGAGGGCGATCAGCCCTTGGCGGAAGAGCTTGCGCTCATCGACAATGATCACTCTGACTTCCGAACGCGGAGTCATCGGTTTTCCCAGAGGCATGACCATGCTCGCTCCTGACTATTGGCCGGGCCCAATATAGCATTTTCGGCCATGATATGCACGGAAATGTTATGGCTCCCATCGCCGGGAATCGCCATTTAGTGCTTGATGAGACATGGCCAGGGTGGTATGTTGTCCTAATTAACATCCAACCCTGAAGGGAGAAGGCATGCGGAAGAGAATACTGGCGATAGCCATAATGCTGTTGGCCATGCTGTCATCGGCGGCGTTTGCCGACGTCGTGGTTACCCAAAAGATGACCGTCGAGTCCATGGGCATGGGGGCTTCGGAGATGACCATTACGCAGAAAATAAAAGGGGATAAAGATTATTCCCAGGTGCTCAGCAAGAGCAGCGGCGCGATGGGCGCGGCCGGCGAGAGCATGGAAAATGTCATGATCAACCGGCTGGATAAGGGTGTCATGTGGGTGCTCAGCCCCGCCTCCAAGACTTACAAGGAAATGAAATTCAGCGAGCTGAAGGCGATGGCCGACGCGATGCGGCAGGATACCTCGGTCGCGGGAGCAGGCGAGTTCACCTGGACCGTCAATATCACCGATCTGGGAGAGGCCACGATCAGCGGCTTTGCCTGCCGCGGGCTGAAGGGGATCGCGACCGGAGTCTCCAAAAAGAACCCCAGTGAAAAGTCGCGGCTGGTGTATGAAATGTGGGTGGGCAAAGGAATTACCGGCGGCGACGAGTTGATGAAGCATTTCGAGACACTCTCCCTGCAGACTGGACAGGACCAGCTCACGCAGAACGAAATGATCAAGAAAATGTTTGCCCAGGCCGGTCCCGAATTCGACCGGTTGACCAAAGCGATGGCTGAACTCAAAGGCTATCCGGTCAAAACGGTCATCAGCGTGCAATCGGCCATAAAGCTTCCAGATCAATCCGATTCGACCGGGATGGATCCGCAATCCAAGGCGATGATGGAGCAGATGAAGGCGATGATGAAGGATAAAGCCACGGTCGACGGGTTGACAGAGGTGCTGTCGATGACGACCACGGTCACCGCCATCCAGACGACGACGGTCGATCCGGCCGTCTTTGATGTGCCGGCCGGGTACACCCCCGAGCTATAGTGTCTAAAAAAGTATCGTCCGGCCGGCCCAGGCCGCCCGGCCGCCGCTCTTGCGCACGCCCGCCATTCTCCCTTCCGCCCGGCCGCAGAGGGCCCCAAAATAAAACCCGGCGATGAGAGCACGAACATCGCCGGGAATTTCCCCCTCTATACCAGACCAAAGATTCGCTGTCCGATTCTTCGATCAGATATGTTGAGGTGCCGAACGGTCCCTACCTTCCGTCCCTTGAAAGAAGGCACAATCCGTAACCGTCATGCCCCAGGTCGCCTAGCTACCGAGATCCCCCGCAGAAATCTTCAAAACCCACTTCATGCCGATACCCTTGCATTCCAGACACCGGACCATACTGGTCTCGGCCGAGCGCAAGGCCGACGGGCCCCCTCCAATAAAAGCTGATCTACTGATTGTCCTGGAATCGTCTTGGGTCGCCACGTTGTCCAAAGCTCGCAACTTCCGAAGGTTTAATAGTTTCATCTTCCAATCGACGATGGATTTGTCCTCAAAAACTGTGCCGATTTAATGCGGATTGTCAGAGTGTTTAATATGTTGCCGGGCAATCTGTTGCAGATTCGTCTCGGTCGGCGAGGTAAATCTCGCGGTTTTGGCTACCACAAATCAAGGTTCTCTTGTGGTTGAACCGACTACGTTAATCCCCAATTCCCGAATCGTTTTATGCAAATTTGAGCGATCCAATTGCAGCTCCCGCGCCGCCGCGCTTATGTTATGATTATTGCGTGCCAAAGCTCCGATGATAATGTCTCTCTTGGCTGTCCGCAACTGGTCATTGTAGCTTCGCGGACCAACGGAAACTTCCGTGGCAGACTCGAGATACTGCACCACGGAAGCCAACGATATATACGATGACGCCGACAAGTCGCAAAGCGACTGCACCGTATCGGACAATTGCCGGATATTCCCCGGCCAATCATAGGCTACCAAATAGTCGCGGGCGGCCGGTTCAAAGACTTTGAGGGGATAGCCGTTCTTCTGGCAATGGTTGTCGACGATGTAGTCGATCAAATCGGGAATATCTTCGCGCCGGTCTTTCAGCGCCGGCAGGGCGATCGTGACCCCTTTGAGGCGATAATAAAGATCTTCGCGGAACTCTCCCCGTTCAACCATTTTCTTCAAATCGTGGTGAGTAGCGCAGATGATGCGCACGTCGACCTTGATAATTTCCGGGGATCCAATCCGCTGCATCTCACCGCTTTCCAGGACGCGCAAAAGTTTGGCCTGGGTGGCGATATCGAGGTCGCCGATCTCATCGAGAAACAGGGTTCCGCCGTTGGCGTATTCAAACAGCCCAATTCGGTCGGCGATAGCGCTGGTGAAGGCGCCGCGAAGATGGCCGAATAACTCGGCCTCGATCAGGTCGGTCTGGCGGCGGCTGGAGCTGAGTATCGCCAGGCGCCTGTCGACGCGGCGGCTGCGGTGATGGATTGCCCGCGCCACCATCTCCTTGCCGCTGCCGGTCGGTCCCAGGATCATGACTTTGGCGTCCGTCTGAGCGATTCTTTCGATGGTCTGGAAGAGGTCCAGCATCGCCGCCGATTTTCCCACCATGCGGTACTGCTCCCGTGCCAGGCGAATCAGGTCGAGGGTATGCGATTTCAGGCGATGCATTTCGGTGGCGTTTTTCACCGCCCGCATCAGCCGCCCGGGCCGCTCGTTTTTGACGACGTAATCGAAAGGATGGTATTTTTGATCGATCTGAGACTCGGCATAGTCGCCTGGAAAACCGGTATAGAAAATGATCGGGACCTCCGGATCGATCTTCTGAATATGCCCGGCGGTTTCCAGGCCATCCATCTTGGCCATCTTGATGTCGAGGATAATCGCGTCGAAGCGGCTGGTGGCGGATTTCAGAATCGCCAGGGCCTCGGGACCGGAGGCGGCCAGGGTGACCTCGAAATCATCCATGAACATCTGCTGCAGCGATTGCCGCACCAGGGGATCATCATCGACGATGAGGAGTTTCGCCTGTGACATAACGCCGCCGGACTCTTTCATTTTGCCGAGGGTTCTTCCGTTGGCCATAATATAGTAAACTTGGCGCCTTTGTCCATCTGGGAATCGAGATCGACGCGTGCCTTGTACAAGTCGGCGATCTTTTTTACCATCGCCAACCCCAGCCCTGTGCCGGTGCTCGGTTTGGTGCTGAAGAACAGGTCGAAGATGCGCGGCTGGATGGCCGGCGGAATCCCGGGACCGGAATCGGCCACGACCACGCGGATCATAGCGCCGTCCCGCCCGGCCGCCACCGTTATGACCCGGGCCGCGACCTCGGCCACGGCGTCCACGGCGTTGATAATCAGGTTATTAAAGAGGCAATAGGCATGGGTGCGATCGCATCGCAGCGACAGATCGGGCGGGATGTTCCGTACCACCTCGACGGCCAGATTGGCCAAGCGCAGTTGGTTTTCGAAGAAGATCTCATCGAATAAGGTTCCCAGGTTGATATCCTCGACCGCGGCCTCGGCATCGAGACGCGTGTAGGTCTTCACCAATTCCGTCATGCTGGCCGCGCGCATGACCGACGCCTCGCACAAGTGTAGGAGTTGAAGGTTTCGCTCCCGGTCCCCGGGATCGGTCAGGGGCAAACGTTCCTTCAGCATATCCAGTGCGTTGCTGGCGGGGCAGAGGGCGTTGTGGATTTCATGCGCCACGCCGCCGGCGATATCTTTGGCCTGCTGATACTTCTCCTGATTGGCGGCCTGCACCATGGCCTCGGCCCGCTTCCTCTCGGTGATATCGTTGGCGATCACCAACGCCCCGGTGACGCTCCCGTCGGCCTCGCGGAAGGGGTGGATACGAATATCGAGCCAGCGCCAGGCGTCGCCGACCAATTCCATGGCCTGCCGGGAATGGTCGGTCTTGGTGTCAATGACCTGTCGTATCTGGGCGAGATGTCTCTCCGGCGCCTCGTGCGGGAAGAAGTCCAGCATCGAGCGTCCGATGACTTCATCGGCCCGAAGATTGAATCCGCGGGCGCCGACTTCATTAATGAATCGGAATATGCCGTCGCGCGTGATCAGCGAAATGGCGGCCGGGAGACTTTCGATCAGGAGCCGATTCCGTTCCTCGCTGAATCGCAGCGCCTGCTCGGCCTGTTTGCGTTCGGTGATGTCGAACACCAGCCCGCGCAACCCGACCGCTTTTCCCTCGCGGAAAACGGCGGCGGAGTGAATAATGACCGGAAACCGGCGGCCGTTGCGCGCCAGGCCGGTGTATTCGGAGCTTCCCAGGACTTCACCGTGCAGAAGGCGCAAGGCCTTGGTCCTGGCCGGCCTGCGGTCTTCCGCGACCAGGGTGTCGAGCATGTCCACACCGTTGGCTATATCAGCCGGGGCATAATCGAATTTTTCATAGGCGGCTCGGTTGGCAAAGGTAATCCGCCCCTGCAGATCGGTTTCATAGATTGCCTCAGGGAGCATTTCCGCCAGGTCGCGAAATCTCTCCTCGCCGGCCCGCAGGGCTTCCTCGGCCTTCTTCTGCTCGGTGATGTCCCGGACGCTGCCGATGATGAAGCGCGGTTGCCCGTCGGGGTCTCTCACCAAGGCATGACTGTCGCTCAGCCAGCGATAGGCCCCGTCACGGCAGCGCATGCGGTATTCGGTGGTACAGGCCGAAGGTTCGGTCGGCAAGGTGGCGATCAACTTCTCGCGATGGTTCCCCAAGCGCGCCAAATCCTCCGGATGGGACAGTGAACGCGCCCCCTCCGCGCCCATGGCGATGATTTCGACGGGCGTGTATCCGATTATGGCGACCACGGAAGAACTGATATAGTCATAAGTCATGGTCTGGAGGTTGAGGCGATACAACATGTCACGGGAATGCGCCAGGGCCTGCTGGAAAAGTGCCTCGCTCTCGATCAGCGCCGCTTCGCTTTGCTTGCGCTCGGTGATGTCGTGGCCGACCGCGATGGCGATGAGGTCATCGGCGTTTTCGGAGAAGAGGGCCGAATTCGACCATAGT
>CAZPEV010000007.1:41807-42641 GCA_964585635.1 uncultured Ignavibacteriales bacterium | reverse complement strand
GGATGGCCTCCCTGGCTGAATTGGCCGAGACCGTCGCCTGCGCCCGCAACGCCGGTTGCCGCGATCTGGTTTTGCTGAAGTGCACCAGCACCTACCCCGCCTCCCCGGAAGACAGCAACCTGCTGACCATCCCGCACCTCAGGGATACGTTTAAGCTTCCGGTGGGCCTTTCCGACCACACCCTGGGATGGGGAGTCGCCCTGGCGTCAGTCGCCCTCGGCGCGACGGTCATCGAGAAGCATTTGACGCTGCGGCGCAGCGACGGCGGCGTCGACGCCGCCTTCTCGCTGGAGCCGGATGAATTCAGAACCCTCGTGACCGAATGTAAGCGGGCCTGGCAGGCGTTGGGGGAAATCCGGTACGGCGGCGCCGGTCGGGAGGAAAAATCACGGCAGTTTCGACGCAGCCTCTATGTGGTCAAGGACATGCAGGCCGGCCAACGATTCACGTCGGACAATCTCAGGGCCATCCGTCCCGGCTATGGCTTGCCGCCGAAATTCTATGACCTGCTGTTGGGCAAGGCGGTCAAGCGTGACGTGAAACGGGGTACACCCGTCAATTGGGATCTGATCGGGTAGGCGGCGGCGATGCTGAAGACCGGGATTATGAATATTCTTCTGCGCGGCTTGACGGTCGCGGGACGATTTCTGCTGCTTTTGTCCATCGCCCGCTTTCTATCGCCGGAAGCGATGGGAATCTGGGGACTGGTCAACGTCACCATTACCATTTCCCTCTATTTTCTCGGTCTCGATTTCTACACTTTCAACACCAGGGAGATTCTGGCCCAGGACGATCTTCATCGCCTGCCGATGATTCGCGACCAAATCGTTTTTC
>CAZPEV010000007.1:40439-41797 GCA_964585635.1 uncultured Ignavibacteriales bacterium | reverse complement strand
CCGTGTACGGGCGGGGTGCTCATGGGGAATCGAAAGAACTCGAAGGGTGGAGCGCGGAAAATGGGATTGCCCACGCGGCGCGATTGCCACGCAGCATATGGACGAACGCCGTGGAAATTCAACGTCGTTTCCTTGCTGCGGCGCTGTCGAAGCCTGGTCCTGGCTGCCTTCCTGCCGCTTCTGCTGGTTGTCTTCCTGGCCGGGCTGCTGTCCTGGAAGTATGCCATCTGGTTTTACCTGCTGCTGATGCTGGAGCACCTCTCGCAGGAGTCCACCCGCCTGCTGACCACCCTTTCGCGCCCGACGATGGCCAACGCCGTGCTTTTCCTGCGCAGCGGCGCCTGGGTGCTGGTGGTCATGGCGATAATGCTGGCCGCTCCCGCCGCCCGCACCTTGCCGGTGATCTGGACCGGCTGGGCGGTCGGGGTCGCCTCCAGCCTGGTCCTGGCCGGATATGCCCTGCGCCGGCTTCCGTGGGAAGCATCGCGCGACCTGGCCGTCGACTGGCCCTGGATTCGCCGGGGGATAAAAGTCGCCCTGCCGTTCTTCTGCGCCACGATGTCGTTCGAGGTTATCCAATATGCCGATCGGTACTTCCTTCAGCATTTCCGGGGCGAGGCCCTGCTGGGGGTATATACTTTCTATGCCGGTATCGCCAACGTCATCCACACCTTTATCTTCGCCGGTGTCATCATGATTCTCTATCCCCGGATCATCGCCGCCTACCAGCGGGGTGATCTCATGGCCTATCGAGCGCTGCTGCGCCGCATGGGAATCGGAATCGTGGGGGGATTGGCCGGGCTGTCGGCGATCGCCGTGCTTCTGAGCAAACCCGTCCTGCAGGTGGTGAATAAGCAGCTTTACGTCGAGCATTTCCCGGTCTTCGCGGTGATGCTGGCGACGACGGCCCTGTTGACCGTTTCGTATCTGCCGCATTACGCCCTTTTCGTCCGCCGCCGCGACCTGGCGATTATCGGCAGCACGCTGGCCGGACTGGCCGCCGCCCTCGTCGCCAACGCGCTGTTGGTGCCGTCCTATGGCCTGATGGGAGCGGCCGGGGCGACCTTGGCCGCCATCGCCGTTATGCTGGCCGGCAAAACCTGGGCGACCATGAGAACCAGGGACGAAGATAGCGTGGAAAGGGAGAATGTCCGGCCGCCGGCGCCGAAAGAGATATTGGTGGAATCGATCAAGAAGGATCCCTGACCGGAACACCAACTTAGGACCAGACTGATACCATGCCATACCTGTTTCTCATAGCGGCTCTTCTGACGATGCTGATCCAATCGTTCGTCGTCTCCACCATCATCAAGGGGTTGATTCTTTCGTATGTCTTCATCATCCTGCAGGCGCTGGCC
>CAZPEV010000007.1:36919-40429 GCA_964585635.1 uncultured Ignavibacteriales bacterium | reverse complement strand
ATCTCTTCCGGCTGCCCCTCCGCAAGGCGTCGATCAATATTTATCCTGGCCTGCTGCTGTTCGTCATCGGCTTCGTCGCTTACCAGGCGCTGGCTCAGCTCCTGAATGTCATCTATCCGCCCAGTTTCGCCGGCCTGCCGGCGCGCCTGTTGGTGTCGCCGGAGAACCCGGATGTGGCGGTGGTGCGCGCCAGCCTCTTTACCCAAAGCGCCTACCTGATCACCTCAGTGGCGTTTTTTCTCTACGTCTACAAATACATCGCCGCGGGCGGCGCGCCGGATAAGGCAATCAGAATCGCCCGCATCGGCATTTTGGCCTATGTCCTGTACGGCTTTGTGGAATTTACCGGATTTCTCATCACCGGCGGCAGCGTCGATTTTATCTCCAACCGGATTACCGGCGTCGATTCCCATTACGGCACCTTCCAGACCATCACCGTCGGCGGATTCGTAATCGAGCGGATGAAATCGCTGGCCGGTGAGCCATCGATGTTCGCCTTTTCGATCGTGCCGTTCGCCATCTTCTTCTATTACCTGAAAGACCGCATCTACCTGCTCCTCCTCGTCGCCGCGCTCCTGTCGACCTCCACCACCGCCATCCTGGGGTTGGCGCTTTTCGGCCTGATCGAGGCGGTCGTCTTTCGCCGTTTCTTCCGCGTGGCCGGGATCGTGGCGGCGATCGTGGCAATCGTCGCGCTGGTCGATCCTGCGATCATCACCTCGCTGGCCGATTATACCGTCACCAAACTGAGTCTGCAAAACAGTTCCGGCATCGACCGTTTTGACAACCTGACCAGCTCCCTGAGTCTGTTTGCCGGATCCGATATCTTTCACCTGCTGTTTGGGTACGGCTTCGGATATATTCGCTCGACCGACGGTTTCAGTACCCTGCTGGTCAACACCGGCGTCTGCGGTCTGCTTCTGTACGCTGCTTTTTTCCTGTATCCACTCTTCAGGTTGACCTATGATTCCGGGTACCGGAAGGCGCTTTTGGTATCAAATGTCGTCTTGCTGGTTCTGGTCATGGTCAGTGTGCCGGAATTTTATTACTTTCACGTCTGGTTTTTGGCGGCGCTGAGCTGGTACGAATATCTTCACCGTTCGAACCTCGGGGAGGCTTGGCTTTGACGACTACTCTGCGTACGGCCATCGTTCACGACTGGCTGGTAACCTATGGCGGCGCCGAACGGATGCTGGCCGAGATACTTAACCTCTTCCCCGACGCCGACCTCTACGCCCTGTATGATTTCATCCCCGCCGGACAGCGCGGTTTCATCCACGACAAACCGGTGACGACGTCGTTTCTCCAGCGCTTCCCCTTCGCCCGCCGGAAATACCGCAGCTATCTGCCACTCATGCCGTTGGCAGTGGAGCAGTTTGATCTTTCGAAATACGACCTGGTCATCTCCAGTTCGTTCGCCGTCGCCAAAGGGGTCATTACCGGGCCGGATCAGCTCCATATCTGCGTCTGCTATTCACCGATGCGGTACGCCTGGGACCTGACCCATCAGTACCTGCGGCAGGCGAAGCTGATCCGAGGCCCCCGAGCCTGGTTGGCCAAATACATTCTGCATCGCCTGCGCATCTGGGATTACCGGACCGCCTGCGGGGTTGACCGGTTTGTCGCCATTTCCGATTTTATCGCCCGACGGATTAAGAAAGTCTATGGGCGCGATTCGACCGTCATATATCCCCCGGTTGACTGCGCCGCCTTCGCGCTTTGCCCGCAGAAGGATGATTTCTATCTGACCGCCTCGCGCTTGGTGCCGTACAAACGGATTGATCTGATCGTCGCGGCCTTCGCTTCTCTGCCCGACCGGCGGTTGGTGGTCATCGGCGATGGTCCCGAATTTAAGTCAATCCGCCGTTTGGCCGGCCCGAATGTGACTCTGCTCGGTCGGCAGTCGATGGAGGTACTGAAAGATCACCTCCAGCGAGCAAAAGCGTTTCTGTTCGCCGCCGAGGAGGATTTTGGCATCCTACCGGTTGAGGCTCAAGCGTGCGGCACGCCGGTGATCGCCTTCGGCAAGGGAGGCGCGCTGGAGACGGTTCGCGACGGCGTCACCGGTCTCTTTTTCTCGGAGCAAACCATCCCGAGCGTGATCGACGCCATCCATCGCTTTGAATCGATGCCGGATAGGTTAGACCCGACGTCAATGCGCGCCAATGCCGAGCGGTTTTCATCGGCGCGTTTCCAGACCGAATTCAAGCGGTTGGTCGATGCGGCCATCCAGGCCCACTTTACCCGATCCGGCCGACAGAGACCCCATCGTCTTGTCCTCAAATCGGGGGGCGCGGTCACAGAAGAGGTCGAGCGTTCTTCGCATCAGATCTGATCCCCCCTTTCCACCCTCGGAATTTTTTGGCCAGACAGGATGGCATTTCTTTCCATCGCTTCGTACGGCTCTCTGTCGGATATTGACCGGGCCGCGAAACTCGTTGCAGCACAAGCCAATATCGGGACATGAAAGGCCTTTGTGCGATGGCACGCCGATTGCATAACGGAATGATGATGTTGGATGAGGAGAAATATATTCGCAACCGCCTGAAGCCTGCGGCCGATTCATCTGACTTCACGGCCGTGGGCGGCAATACACCGGCTCATCGCCTGCCACGGGAACCTCGGGCGAACGGTTCCTCCATCAGTTATTATGAGGCGGTGCGAGGTTTGCTGCGCTGGAAGAAGGCCATCGCGACGTCCGTATTGAGCGTCATGCTGGCCACGGCCGTTATTGTCCTCTTCACTCCCAATCAATATCGCTCCACCGCCACGATTCTGCCGACCGACAAACCGGACCGGCTGGCGGAGCTGAAAGGGTTGATCGACCCCGCCGGAGCGCTACCGGACGATAACAACTCGTCGCAGCTTTTTCCGTTCGTCCTGGCTTCCCGCCTGGTCGCCGAGGCCCTGCTGGCCAAGACCTATTCCTTCTCGCATGAGGGCCGGGTTATGACGACAACCCTGCCGGAATATTTCCGGCAGAACAACCGCGACCTGTTGCAGCGGAGGCTGGCCGGGATCACCTCGGTGAGGGTCGACAAGAAAACCGGCGTCATCGAATTGGCCGTCGAGACCACCCTCCCGGAGCTGTCGCAGGCGGTGGCCCGGGAATATCTGGCTCAACTTGAGAATTATAATCTTTACCAGCGCCGTTCCCGCGCCGGCGAGAACGCCGGGTACCTGAGCAACCAGTTGGTTTTGGCCAAGCAGGAATTGGAGCAGGCGGAGGATGACCTCCAGGCCTTCCGCCAGGTTAACAGTGACTGGCCGGTCAGCAGCGATGCCGAACTGGTCAAGGAACTGGGGCGGTTGCAGCGGACAGCCGACGTCAGATCGCAGACTTACCTTTACCTGTCGCAGCAATTGGCGGCGGCCAAGCTGGAAGCGCAAAAGGATATCCCGGTGGTCGGGATATTGGATCAACCGTCGCTTCCGATCGTCAAATCCCGTCCGCAGCGGACCCTGATAGTTCTTCTGGCCGGGTTTGTGACCTTCATGGCAGCCGTCTTT
>CAZPEV010000007.1:20358-36909 GCA_964585635.1 uncultured Ignavibacteriales bacterium | reverse complement strand
GGACTGAACGGCGTCCCCAGCGATCTTGCCGCTGCGGTCGTTGTCGCCACCGCCCTCGCCGCGCGCCGGGCGGCCGAGACCGCATCATACCGCGCCCTGCGGCATGAAATGGCGCAATCGTTCCCCCGCACTACCCGCATGCTGAGGATAATCAGCCGCCGCCGGGAAGAGCCCGTCGGCGTGGCTTAGACGGTCCTTATCCCGCCGATCATTTCCGATTTTTGGCTTGAATTTTACTACCGGACTGAATTACCTTTGCCTCATAAGAGATGTCATTATCGACACCCGGGCACGAAAGGACCGCCGCCAGGGATGGTAGCGGAATCGACACCGTGGGGCCGCGAAATATCGTCTTCGTTTCCATCTGCAATCTCACGGAGGTTTTCCATCAGATCGCCCTTGGGTTGGAAGCGTCCGGTCATCGGATCTTCTGGATAACTACCGACACTTATTGGACCGGATGGCTCCGTAAGCAGGGAACGCCGGCCGAACGGATATTGGAACTGGTCTATTTGCCGCAGGACGCGCCCGGCAGCAGTCAGAGTGATTCCCTCCGCCGGCAAATTGCCGCTGCCGAGAGATTGTCCGGCATCACCGCTAACCTAAGTATTCTGGCCGACCAATTCGTCGCCGGCGGCAGTCAGGGCGGCCTCAACCGGTATATTCTGCTGTATTATCGGGACATCAAGCGGTTTCTCATCGACCGGCGGATCACGCATCTGTTCGCGGAGCCGACCAACGCCAATGAACTGATCGCCTATATCGTCTGTCGCGAATTGGGGATTCCGTTTATCGCGCCCGGCACCCTGCGATATCCGCCTCACCGTCTGGTCTTCTTCGACGGGTACCGCCAGGAGCGGATCATTCCTCGCGCACCCCACGACGAACCGGCCCAGCAGGGTTGGGAACTGATCGCTGAGTTTGTAGCCCAGCGTCCCGTGCCGTATTACTTCGAGGAATTCAGCCACCTGCGGGACATCGATCTGCAGCGGCTGATGCGTTCCCTGCGCCGTCGCGTCGACCGCCGTCGGGCGTCGTCCTATCATGGCCTGACGCATCGCCACCTGACGGAACGCATCTCCCAAACGATGGGCCGGGCCGTTAACCGCTTTTACTTGAAGCGTATCTGCCGCTACGAGCGGTTGGCAGACCTTCCCGACCGGATCGCCTTTTATCCCCTGCATGTCCAGCCGGAGGCCTCGATCGACGTCCAGGGGGCCTACTTCAGCGACCAGTTGAAGCTTATCAAAGATATCCGCCGGGCGCTGCCCTTTGATACGGTCTTGGCGGTCAAGGAGCATCCCAATTTTCTCGGGACCAAAAAGATCGCCTTCTACCGGGCCGTGCGCCGGATTCCCAACGTGGCGTTGATCCGGCATGATGTTTCGGTACACGACATCTACGCCCGCGCGGCCATCGTCCTGACCGTCACCGGCACGGCGGCCTACGAAGCGGGGCTGCTCGGAATACCGGCGGTGGTTTTCAGCCCCATCTACTTCGCCGGCCTATCATCGATCCGCCTCTGTACCGACCTGACCATGCTAAGCGATATCGTCTTCCACCTGATGAAGGATGCCGCCCGCGACATCAAAGCCGACGCCGCCTTCATGGAAGGACTGGTCCGAGACTCCTACGACGCCTTCTGGTCCGATCCGGTCTACTTCCCTCAGGCGCTCGCCCCCGAGAATATCAAACGGCTCCAGGCGGCCTTTGTCCAGGCGGTAACGATTACGCCGATCATCTCACCGCCGGCGCCGGCGCCGGATACTGTCTCAACGCGCCATGACCCCGATTAAACCACAGATCGTGGTTGTCAACGACTTCGCTCATGTCAATGGCGGCGCCGCCCAAGTGGCGCTTTCATCCGCCCTGGCGTTGCGGGAGCGGGGTTACGACGTAGTCCTGTTGTCCGCCGTGGAACCGATTATGCCCGAATTGCCGGCGGCGGGAGTCGAGGTAATCATCACCGGCCAATATCAGATCGGCGATGACCCTCATCGCGTCCGGGCCGCCGGGCAAGGTCTTTGGAACCGGGATGCGGCACGGCAGGCAGAGCGACTCCGGCACAGGCTCGATCCCCGCAGAACCATCATTCATCTTCATGGATGGACCAAGGCGCTGTCATCTTCAGTCGTGCGACCGCTGATCGCCGGTGGCTTTCCGATTGTGGTCACCATGCATGACTACTTCCTGGCCTGCCCCAACGGCGGCTTTTACGACTTTCAGAAGAAGAAGGTCTGCTCTTTGATACCACTCTCCCTTGCCTGCATCCGTTCGCAGTGCGATAAGAACAGCTACGGCCAAAAGGCATGGCGGGTGGCCCGCCAGATGGTGCAGAGGTATTGGGGGGGGGTGCCCCAAAAGGTGAACCAGTTCATCGCCGTGTCGGAGTTCAGCAAGGCAATCCTGGCGCCATTTCTTCCACCGGATGCGACCCTGCATCATCTGCCCAATCCGATCATGGTCGAACGCCGGGAGCCGGCGCGACCGCAGGAGAACCAGCGCTTCTTGTTTGTCGGCCGTCTGTCGCCGGAAAAGGGGCCGTTTCTGTTTGCCGAGGCCGCCCGCCAGGCCAATTGCCCGGCCGGTTTTGTCGGAGACGGCGAATGTCGATCGGAGCTGTCGCGACGATATCCGGAGATCGAAATCAGCGGATGGGTCAATCACCAGGATCTCCTTCGGCATCTTTGCCGGGCGCGGGCCGTCGTCTTCCCGTCGCTGTGCCCTGAGACCTCCGGAATGACGGTGGCCGAAGCGGCCGCCCTCGGTATCCCGGCCATCGTGGGGGACAACTCCGCTGCCCGCGAGGCGGTCGGCGATGGCCGAACCGGACTATGGTTCAAAGGGGGGGATGTGGCCGACCTGGCGGCCAAAATCATCATGCTTCAGGACGGAAGGGCCGCCGAAGCGATGGGCCAAAAAGCATATGATCGGTATTGGTCGAACTCGTCGACCTTGGATATACATGTAAATCTTCTGGAACGGCTTTACGCTCGAGTCCTGGCTGCGACCCTGGTTAAGATGGCGCATTAATCATGGCCTCGCGGAAAACTCTTCCAGCGCCCCGGTAAAATAATTCCCTCTTTTTGACGGCTCGGTATGACGGTCGGCAAAGAAGCTGCGTGGACGCCCGCAACTCGCTGTTTATCAACACGATACCTGTCTTCATAAACATCATTCGTTTGGCATTGTCATTGCTAAAAGGCCAGTCAGGTAACAAATGACGGTAGCTACAGGGATGTAGCCCAGGCGAAGGAGATAGCCATGAAGGCACTCATCACAGGGATAACCGGCCAGGATGGCTCCTATTTGGCGGAGTTTCTTCTGTCCCGTGGATACGACGTCCACGGCACCGTGCGGCGGACCTCTGGTGACCGGCTTGACCGCGTCGATCACATCGTCCATCGCATCCACCTGCACTATGCCGATCTGCTCGATCAACTGGCCCTTGTCCGCCTGATCGAAAAGGTTCAACCGGACGAAGTCTACAACCTCGCCGCCCAGGCTTTCGCCTCTTCAGGATGGGACCAGCCCGAATTGACCTGCCAACTGAATGGGCTTGGCATCGTTCGTCTTTTGGAGGCGGTGCGCCTTATTGATCCGCGCGTCCGGATTTTCCAGGCCTCGTCGGCCGAAATGTTCGGGCGGCCGGCGGAGTATCCGCAGACGGAGCAGACTCCCCTTCTGCCGACCACACCCTGCGGCGCCGCCAAGCTGTACGCCCATCTGATGGCCGGCGGGTATCGCCAGAAATACGGCCTGAAGGTCTGTTGCGGCATTCTGTTCGATCATGAATCGCCGCGCCGCAGCCTGGAATATATCACTCGCCGCATCACCCATGCCGCCGCCTGCGTCAAGCTGGGCCTGCAGGATAAGGTGACGCTGGAGTCGATCGATCTCTGCTGCGACTGGGGATTTGCCGGCGACTATGTGCGCGCCTTCTGGATGATGCTGCAGCATCCGACGGCGGACGACTACATCGTCGCCACCGGTCAAGCACACACCCTGGAAGAATTCTGCGAGGCCGCCTTCGAGGCCGCCGATCTCGATTGGCGCGATCATGTGGTCGTGGAACGAACCGGCGGCCCCCAGAACGACCTGGTTCCCTTCACCGGCGACGCCTGCCGCGCCCAGCGGAAGCTGCTGTGGGAGCCGGAGGTGTCATTCGAGGAGATGATCAAGATGATGGTTGAGGCCGATCTGGCCCGCCATTCCCTCAAGAATCGGGTGCCGTCCGAGGTCGCCAACAGGGAACAATGGCAAAGGAGCATCTCATGACCCCCGGAAGGCCGTCGATATCCCTGGACTTGCGGCTCAACCGGCGTTCCCCAGAGCCCCAATTGGCCTCGCGAGCGGTGCGCCTCTCGCAAGTTGCCGCGATGGAACCGACCCCGGCCACAAAGACGGCCGAGATGATGGTCGCCGCCTGCCGGGAAAACGTCCGCTTTCTCAACCGCCATCTGGAACCATTGACGCGATATTTGGCCCTCCCCCCGGTGATCGACAACGTGCTTTATCTGGCCTATACGCTGACGCTTACCGACGCGGCGCCGTTCGATATCCCGACCTTCCGCCGCCGGCTGGCCGAGCGCGGCGTCGAAACCGCATCATCGTTCAGCTTCACCGCTGACCCCGGCGACCTTTACTGCGGTCCCGCGCTCGACCGCATGGAACCCCGACCCCGGAAATCGGACCGGCCGATTAAGCAGGTCTGCCTGCCGTGTCATCATTACCTGTCCATCCTTGACCTGCAGCAGATCATCACCGCCGTCGAATCGTGCTGTGCCCTGTTCGGCGATGGACATACGAACGGCACCGGCCGGCGGACCGCCTTGAGAAGAAACGGATAAGAGGTTTCGGAACAGACAGCATGCTGCGCGAACGTCAAAACAGCTGGCGCCGACTCAATCTCCTGGGCGATTTGCTCCTAACTTACGGAGCTCTCATCGCCATGATCCTGCTCTTCAAGCCGCCGTTGAGTCGTCATGCCACCGGTCTGCTGACCGTCCTGACCCTGCTTGGCTGGGCGATCTTTCTCTATGGCCCGGCCGGTTCATACTTCTACCGGATGAGGTCTTCCGCCGTGCTCCTGAAGGACCTGTCCTGGGCGCTGGCAAAGGCGTTCTTATGCTTCACCGCCGTCGTCCATTTCCTGCGGCTCCCGCTGCCGACGACGATGGTGCTGGCCTTCTTTGCCGGTGATGCGTTCCTGATAAGTTTTTTCCGTCTGGTTCTGGCGGCCGGTCTTAACCGATACCGCCTTCTGGGTCGATCGCGCCGTAACGTCATTATCATCGGCAGCGGTTGCAAGGCCAAGGAAGCCGCCGACCGGATCAGCGATAATCCCGCGTGGGGAATTCGTATTCTTGGTTTTCTCGATTATCATCGGACCGGCCTCTGGCGCTACCGCGACATTCCCTTGGCGGGGCATCCCGATATTTTGGCCGACATCATCTCCCGCAACCAAGTCGATTATGTCATCATCGCCGTCGAAAACGCCGATTTGCCCCTGACGGCCGGCGCCTTCGCAACCGGTGAGGAGATGGGCGTGACGGTCTGTGTCCTGGCCGATTCATATGACCATCCTATCGCCAAGGCCCACCCTACCATGTTCATGGATTTTCCGGCGGTGATTTATGCTTCGTCGCCGGAGGAACGGTTGCAGTTGACCATGAAAGGCTGGCTCGACCGCATTGGGGCGCTGGTTGGGCTGGCGCTTGCGATCCCGGTGGGACTGGTCGCCGCGCTGGCCATCAAGATCGAGGATGGCGGCCCCATCTTCTTTCACCAGGTCCGCAGCGGCAAGAACGGTCGCCGCTTTGCCATGTACAAATTTCGCACCATGGTCCCCAACGCCGACCGGTTGAAACGCGACCTGCGCGATCGCAACGAAATGTCCGGGCCGGTCTTTAAAATCAGGAACGACCCCCGCATCACCCGGGTCGGATCGTTTTTGCGCAAGACATCAATCGATGAGCTTCCCCAATTCATCAACATCCTCCGAGGCGACATGTCGCTGGTGGGACCGCGCCCGCCACTGCCCAACGAGGTCCAGCAGTACGACCGTTGGCAACGGCGCAAATTATCGGTCAAGCCGGGCCTGACCTGTCTGTGGCAGATCAATGGCCGCAATCAGGTCGACTTTGAGGACTGGATGAAGCTCGACCTCGAATACATCGACCATTGGTCCCTCTGGATGGACGCCAAGATCCTTCTCAAAACCGTGCCGGCGGTATTCAAAGGAAGCGGGGCGTGATGATCACCCAGTCACGAGTATGAAACTGTCCGCTGCTACAGCCACGCTGGCGATTCTGCTCGTCCTGCCCTTGGTCGCCGGGGCGGTGAATGTCTTGCCTGCCGGGCAAAGGCCGTTTAGTCTGGACTATGACCTGGCCTATCGCGACGGCGTCCTGGGACAGGATTGGTCGCTGCTGCCTCCGGTCGGACCATGTGACGTCGAATGGTTCCGGCGGTTCCCTGATTTCTTGGCAACGCCCTCCCTCCAATTGTGCGAAGATGATAATCCCGACGTCATCCGCGTCTTTGCGCTCGGAACGGAACGATGGCGAGTTGAACGCCGCCGTCACGGCGATGACCTCCCTTCATTTCAAGGAGGTCTTGCCTGGCGGCTGGGCAGGTTTTTCGGAGCTTTGGTCGCCGCCGACCTTGACCGGGCCAAGGCGCTTGACCCGGCCTATACCGGCAAGAAATACCGTGGACTGACCGGCGACCTCGAAACCGCCGCACTCTTCTTCCGCAAAGACAATGTCACTGTCACGTTTGGACGGCTCCGTCCCTTCTGGGGGCCGCAGCGGGTGAATCTTTTCTTGTCGGAGACGGCCGAACCGATGGACCTGTTATCGTTGGCATTTGAGAAGGGCCGCCTGACGTTCAATTTCCTTTTCGCCCGGCTCGATCAAAGCCGCCCCGACAGCATCGACTATATCCGCTTTCCCGGCTACTCCTTCAATGACAATCGCTATTTGGCGGCCCATCGATTGGACCTGCGCCTTCACCACCGCCTGTGCATGGGGCTGTTTGAATCGGTCCTCTTCGGCGGTGAGGGTCGATCACCGGAGTTGTATTATCTCAATCCCCTGCAGTTCTTCCATGCCACCCAGCTCAATAACAAGGATGATGACAACACCATCCTGGGATTTGACCTCACGATCCTGCCGGGCAAAGGGATCATCACCTATGGCCAGTTGATTATCGATGACCTCCAGATAGACGACAAATCGCAGGGCGACCAGGAACCGAATGAAATCGGCCTAATGGTCGGTATCTTCAAGGCGGGACAAATCGGGAGTTGCGCCGCAGACATAAAGCTGGAATACACACGCATCACCAATCGCACCTATCATCAATTGTATCCGCGCAATCGGTACCTTTATCGGGACAAACCTTTGGGCCATCCGCTGGGGCCGGATGCCGACTCGCTGTCCGTCAAGGCCCGCATCTGGCCGCGACCAACAATGTTTGCGGAAATCGAATTGGCCTATCGCCGCCATGGCGAGGGTTCGCTGCATAAGCCGTGGGATGAACCCTGGATGGCCGCTGCGGGCGACTATGATGAACCGTTTCCAACCGGCGTGGTCGAAAAGTCGCTTTTGGTTGCGATCCGCTCACAAGGGTACCTGCCGCTTGGTGACTATGCCCGCCGGCACCTCTATTTCTCGCTTGACGCCGGCTGGGGAAATATCACCAACGCCGGCAACATCGATGGCCGCGCCGCCACCGCCGCCTGGATCGATATGACTCTCACTTGGCTGGGCTTTGCCGATATTGGCATAGACTAATCCCCATTGATCGGGTACCCGCCTGCTAGGGCGTGCTGAAAAACATCAAACTCGTCATCGCGAGACCCGCCTGTGGCGGGTCGTGGCGATCTCGGCTTTACCAAGAGGATTTAGATTGCCACGTCGTCCCACCTGTGGCGGGACGCCTCGCAATGACGGTGGGGAGTTTTTTCAACGCTCGCGCTTGCGGTGGAATAAGGACCCGGCCGCGCAATCGTTTTCAGAAGGAATATAAATCACGCCAACTCAAATGGCGATCGCGAAGATGCCGTATGATCTTTATATCGTATTGCATGGGTTTAATATACCCATGTGCTGCCAATCGCGAAGCGTCCGGCGACGACCGATATGGCGAATGTAACAAGAGGCAGTCTACCATAAGGTATTGGCGTAACGATGACACCCAGGAAACCACAGGGACACTACGCGAAGAAAGGGGCCAAGAACATCTGGCACCTGTATGGCCTGCAGTCATTGGTGCCCGCGAAATTCGCACGGGTCGTCAACAGCATCCTTAAGGGGCATCACACGGTTATCGGCCATCGTCTGGAAAGGCCGTCGCAGGAAGAAGACGAAGGGTAAGCGACTTAAGCGGCTTTTGTGCGCGCCCCGCCTGTGGCGGGTCTTCATCTTCCCGGAGATGCGTTTCCCGGCCTATCCGGATATCGACCGGGGAGTGAATGCGACTGGGCGAATAAAAAGCCCCGCTTTCGCGGGGCATTTTGAGTTTCAGTCTTGATGAAATAGAGCCTTCCGAGCTTCAACTATCGCCTCTTCATGTCCATTTCGCGGTGCAGGCTTATGGCCGACAAATTTGGTTTGTCAGGTTGCAGATGGGTGCCGGACCACTCTTGAAAACGTAGTTAATGAGGTAAACCGCGTCGCCAACGTTGATGGCATTGTCGCCGTTGGCGTCACCCTCGCACTTGCAGGGTGGCACGGGGCCGCTCTTGAAAACATAATTGATGATATACACGGCATCGCCCACATTCACCGAACCGTCATTATTGGCATCACCTGGCAGGTCACAGCATGTCAGGCACGCGTCACCGGTCCCATTATTATTGGAATCCGCCTGGTCGGGATTGAAGACGGTGGGGCAGTTGTCGCATGCGTTGCCAACACCATCCGCGTCCGCGTCCGCCTGATTAGGATTATAAACGGTTGTGCAGTTATCAGAAACATCCGCAATGCCATCGCCGTCCGAATCCGCGCACAGCTTGGCTACAAAAGCATCATAACCTCCTTGATGCATTTGATATGGAGTAACAGTTGGAAATATCTCGGAATTAGTTTCTCCGGCGACATAAACAGAACCGGAGCTATCCGCAAATATTCCACCATAACTAAAGTCATTTCCGGCCCCGCCAAGGTAAGTGCTATAGATTAGGCTGTCACCTCCTTGGGAAAGCTTGGTCACAAAGACATCAGTGTCGCCTTGAAATATTTGATATGGCATGACTGTCGGAAAGTCTGAGGAGGCAGTATATCCTATGACACAGGCTCGGCCAATCCCGTCGACATCAATTCCGTACCCATAGTCATTTGCAGACCCTCCTAGGTAAGTACTATAAATGGGTGTGCTTCCAGTACTCGAAAATTTGGTTACAAAGGCGTCCCATCCACCTATAGCGATTTGATACGAGTTGAAAACGGGGAAATTGGTCGATTTCGTTTCTCCTGTCACATAGGCGTATCCTGTTCGATCAACCTTTATATCCCATGCGACGTCGGCACTATCTCCCCCGAGGTACGTGGCAAAGACAAGGTTGCTCCCGGCATCTGATATCTTAGCAACAATTGCGTCATACACACCACCTTGATAACTTGACTGATAAGCATTAACACATGGAAAATCCGTGGATTGGGTAAATCCGGTGATATATACACATCCGATATTATCCACAGAGATTCCCCCGGCTTCATCGAGGCCTGTCCCACCCAAACATGTGCTATAAACCAATGCATTTCCGGCTTTTTCGACCTTTGTAATAAAGATATCCCATTGACCCTTATATGAATAGATCGGATTGACTGCAGGGAAATCACTCGAAAAGGTCTCTCCTGTGACATAAGCGCAGCCGACACTATCAATGTCTATGTCTCTTCCGAAATCGCTATAGCCCCCTCCCAAATATGTGCTATACACAAGTTCATTGCCGGTATTGCTCAGTTTGGCTACAAAAGTATCCCACCCCCCTTTATCTGTCTGAAACGGATTCACGGTCGGGAAGTTAGTGGAACTAGTGTACCCTGTGATGAAAGAACAACCGGAGTCATCAACTGCAATTCCATGCGCATTTTCATGACCATTTCCGCCTATATACGTACTATAGACTAGACTACTCCCCTCCTTGGATAGTTTACTAACAAAAACGTCTGTGCCGCCACTGTCGGACGATTGGTACGGATTGAGGATAGGGAAATTGCTCGAATTCGTAAGTCCTGTCACATATGCATACCCTGAATCGTCGGCTGCGACATCCAAGGCACAGTCCCTTTCTAGTCCCCCAAGGTACGTACTGTATGTCAGGACCGGGTCGATAATGACCGCCAATTCCGGGTTGTAATCATCGCTCAATCTGAAACTGAACATGTCGTCAGATTCGACCAGGTATGAGCCCTCCAAAAGGCGCCGTTCACCATTTTCCATCTGGTAGGCCATCGGTGCCAGCTCACTCACCTTTCCCCATTTAGTCTCGACCACCAGGCCGCCGGCTTTGTCCACTCTCAGAGATTTAGCACCATCATATTTCACACAAATCTGGCTTGGGTCGGTGCCGGGGGAAACTACAAAATCATATTCCATCCGGCGGCCATCGCCATAATACTTCAGGTCAATGCCCGGATACACACCCTCCAGCAGAATCGCCTGGTAATTGGGAACGTCGGTGCGCCATTTGGCGGGATCATTACCGAGGAAGTAGTTGCATTTGTATTCCATTATGGCCTGGCCAGCCACCCGTGGGTTCGGGTTGGCCCCCACAAACGAGGCTTTGATCATCATGGTTTCAAGGCTGTCCTGGCCGCGATCAAAACGATCATCAAAGACGGGCGTGCGGCCGCCCGCCCCTACAGAAGTTTCATCAGGTTTCGGAATACGCCGGGTGAATTGATAGTAAACGCCACCGTCAGTGAACCACATCGTGGCGCCATTGGCGCCAGCTCGGTACAGCACGCTGTCCGCCCATTGACCGTTGTTTTGCGTGAAGGCCAACGGCATCAGGTCCATCTTTTGCATGACCAAAGGATTTTGGTCGGCCGCAAAAGTCGGCGCCAAAGCCAATAGCATGGCGGCACCAACGACCGATGATTTCAGTCTCATTATAACCTCCTCAGAGAAAGATGTAATTGTTGATAAGGCAGGTTCAACCATGGCCCGCGATGTGATACTCGATGTTGATTAGACTCCCGCCGCAATAATATGTACCATAATCCGCTCTTTGTCAATCGGTTTCGGGCGGCTTCTGTCTTGGATGCAGCACGTAAAGAGTAAGTGGCTTAGGCAGCTCTTGTGCGCAGCCCGCCTGTGGCGGGTCTTCATCTTCCCGGAGATACGTCTCCCGGCCGACGAGGACATCGACCGGGCATTAAATGTGTAATTCTGAACGGAGCGCGACGGAGTAGAGATCTCGGAGCATGGATGCCCAGAGACCCTACGCTTCGCTCAGGGTGACGATGCCCGATTCGTCGTTCGCCACTGGTTCCGGCGGTCACTCCTTGGCAAACAACCGGGCGAAACCGGGATAGGGAACCAGGGGAATGATGTCAAACGCGATCAAGCCTTCCTTGACCAGCGGCATCGTACTCAATATTCTGTTGGCTTCGTCGCCGTCCGCACATTCGAGCATCAGCACCGCCCGGCGATGATCTTTGCTGAAGTAGATTTCCCGGACAGCGCCGGATTGGAACAGCTCCCATACCCGGGCCGCCTCCGCCCTCAGATGCGGGCCGAATTGCTCGCCCGTCACGCCGGGCATATCTTTTTCGACGCCCAGTACCTTCATATTTCGTCCTTCCCTTGGCCAAGGACCAGTCCCCTGGGTTTGCAGTATCGGTATCAATAACCGGGTCCGACTTGGCCCCTGGATCGCGTCAACGATTGCTCTTCTTGGATAGGAGGGCCGAGCGGCTCCGCCGGATGCGGGGTGAATCAATTATTTCGAGCCCGCATCATGCCGCTATCGCCGACGTTCGCCCGAACTCCTGCTCAGAGACATGGCCGGTCGGTTCAGCAATCAAGAGCCGCCCGGACGGACGAAGCGAGCGGGAGATGCTCGCCAGGGCGCCGGCGATATCGGGCATCTCGTGCAAGACCGCAAAGGCCAAAGCGAAATCTATCCGGCCTTCCAGATCGTCAATACTAAGCGATGTGCCGCTGCAGGTGCGGGTCTCGATTCGCTGGAGCAAATCCGCCTTGCGCGCCCGGCGTCTGAGCGACCGAGTCATTTTCTCCTGGAGATCGACCGCGATGACCTGGCCGCCGTCTCCGACCAGCCGCGCCATCGGCAGCGTGAAAAACCCCATGGCGCACCCGACGTCGAGGATCGTCATTCCTGCCTTCACGTGGGATTGCAGAATACGCTCTGGGTTCTGGAATAGCCGCCTGATGGGACTGGCCAGCAGATACCCCACCCACCAGGGGCAAACATGTTCGTTCATGCTATGGCCTCATGCGGATAAGGCAAGCTACGATTCAAACGTCTCCTGGAACTCGTCGATATCCCGGTTGCCGAAGATGACGAAATGCACTTCGGTCAGCGCCTGGGCCTCCGGGGCGAACTCTTCCAGGGCTTTCTTCATGGCCCGCGCGCACTCGGCCATCGACAATCCCCCGACGCCCGTGCCGATGGCCGGAAAGGCCAGCGACGACAGGCCCAACTCCTCGGCCAGGCGCAGGCTGCTGAGGGTGCTCTGGTAAACCAGTTCGCTCGACGTCTTGAGGTCTTGCCCCATGCCCGCGGCATGGATCACGTACGTATGCGGCAGGTCGCCGGCGGTGGTCGCCACGGCCTCCCCCGGCTCGATCGGCCCCAACGCCACCGCCTCATCCTCGACGATCTGCCCGCCGCGCCGTTTGATCGCCCCGGCCACTCCCGCTCCCATCCAGAGATGGGTGTTGGCGGCGTTGACGATGGCGTCGGCGGGGGCGCGGGTAATATCCCCCTGGTAAATTTTGACCTTCATCTATTCCCTCGTGTTGCCCGTTCCGAACATCGGAACCACAGGGGTGGTGAATTATTCCATCGGTTCTTGATCTGGTTTGGGTCCGACTCCGCCCGTCGGCATCAAACGCCGATAGAGCCAGACCATGGCCGCTCCCTCGGCTGTCCCCAGCGCCATTCCGCCCAGCATGTCGAGCGGATAATGGACGCCGACAAATATGCGTGACGCGCCTATCAGGAAAGCAAACGCCGCCAGATATGGCAAGTATTTTTTGTACAGCAGGCCGACAAAGAGCGCCTGGCCGAACAGATTGGCGGCATGCGACGAGGGAAACGAAAAGCCCGCGCCGCAACGAACCAGCAGATGGACCGGCATGACCTGGCAGGGACGAAGACGCCCGAATAACGGTTTGAGCAGGGCGCTGGAGCTCTGGTCGGTCAGCGCCACGGTGACGGCCGAGAACAGCACCATCCAGATCACCCGCTTCCGCCCGACGGCCAGGATGGCGAGCAGGCTAAGGACATATATGCCGCGGAGGAAATTATCGTTGGTGACGACCGGCATGATCCAATCCGTCGCCGGATTGGCCAAGGTCGTGTTGACAAACAGGAACACCGTTCGGTCAAGCTGCACAAGCCATTCAAGCATGACGTTCCTCATGGTCGGCCATGAATCTAATCGTTTGCCTGTAGGTCGGGATGCCGTCGCGGGCGCCCCGGCGGCGGCACTTTAGCGCCGCCGCCGCCGAGGCGAAACGGAGCTTGCGCGCCATATTCCAGCCTTTATGAATGCCGAACAAGTAAGCGCCATGGAACACGTCCCCGGCGCCGGTGACATCGATGGCTTCCACCTTAAAGGCTTTCTGATGAATCCTATTCCCTTCGGCATCGATGCCGAGCGACCCGGCTGTCCCGGATGTCACCACCACTTCCGGAATTCCGATCTTCCGAAATCCGGCCGCGGCCTTTTCCGGCGATCGGGTGCGGAAATGGTGACAGGCAAATTGGTCGGCGCAGACGAAGAAATCAAGGTAGGGAAAGAGATCATCAACCTGGTTGCGGACCGAGCCGATATCGAGCATGATTTGAGCGCCGACCCGGTGTCCCCATCGCGCCAATTTCAGGCCGGCTTCCACATGCCGACCGTCGAGATGAATCAGCTTGGGTCGGGGGAGTCGCCGCAGGACGATATCGCCGGGATGGATATACAACCGCGCGTCCGAATCAAGGACAATCGTCCGGTCGCCGGAGACGGTTTCAACCCAGGCGAAAGCCAGCGCCGAGGGACACCGCTTTCTGATGATGCATCGTGAATGATCGATCCCAAAGCGCCCGAGCTCCTGCCGCGCCAGAGTGCCCCACCAGTCATCCCCATAGGCTGCCACCAGCGCCGTCCGCCCGCCGCCCAGCCGGGCGAAGGCGCAGAGTGCGGTCGGCACCGGGCCGCCACCGGCCATCAGGCGGCTCCCGGCGATACCATCAATCTTCCTTCCCCGGGCGGGGTGGTGCTCCATGGAGACGAAGATGTCAACCGGGGAAATTCCCAGCCCCAGAAGCTCAATCGAGCCGGATGATATCAACCTGCCCTCCGGTCAGTTCGGCCAACTGCGCAAGAAAGAGGTCGGCTTTGGATCTGCGCACGTCAACGGTCATGGTCACCCCCTCGGCAAAATCCTGCGCCGCGATGCCATACCCTCCGGCGCTTATCAGCCGCAGGATCCGATCGTACAGCGTGAACGGCACCGAGAACCGCAGGCGCCGGCAGAGCCACCGTTCCGCGACCTTCGCCCTGTCCAACATGTCGCCGGCTGCCTGGGCATAGGCACGAGTCAGCCCGCCGGTTCCCAGCTTTGTGCCGCCAAAATACCGAACCACCACAACCAGGACATTCTTGAGATTTCGGCCCGTGATCGCCCGATAGATCGGCCGCCCGGCTGTGCCCGACGGCTCACCGTCGTCGCCGTATTTGAATTGTTCCCCTTCGATTCCCACCGTCCAGGCATAGCAATGGTGCGTGGCGGCAAACTCCCGCTTGCGAACCCGATCCAGCATGTCGGCCGCCTCGGCCGCCGTCTCAATGGGGTACCCCAAAGCGATGAAGCGGGAGCCCTTAATCTTGATTTCGTGGGTGCCTTCCGACGTCATAGTCAGGTAGCTGTCGACTATCTCAGACGTCATGGAAATCCTTTCAGACCAGCGATGACAGGATCATGGCGTACTGGTCGATGCCGGTCAGCGGGATGGCGCCGTATTCGGCCAGCTTGTCCAGATGCCGGTTGTGATCTCCCACCACCGCAAAGAGCAGCTTCCCCAGTTGATGGCAACAGAGGGCGGCGTCAAGCGTGCCGACCGACTCCGGCGACATTTCACCGATTACCACCGCTTGAGACAAGCCGACGATCAGGCGGTTCCGATTCAGAAGCCGACCGCTGTTGACCGGCGTGTCGGGAAGGTACTCGCTGATCAGGCCGCCGTGGCGACTGATTTCGAAGGCCAGCGATTCATTCTCAGCCGGGAAAATCTGGTTAAAGCCGGAGGGGAGGACGGCGTAGGTGGCACCCTCGGCTTTCAGCGCCCCCATATGGCCGGCGGTGTCGATGCCGCGGGCCAGGCCGCCGATAATGGCGACCCCGTCGTGCACGAGTCGCTTGGCCAGCTTCACCGCGTCGCCGATCCCTTCCGCCGAAACATCCTGGGAGCCGATAATTGCCACCCGTTTTTCAGCGGCAGCCGGCAGCCGGCCTTTGAAATACAGTATCATCGGCGGATCGTTGAGTTCGGTCAGTATGGAGGGGTAGTCGTCATTCAGGCAGGTCACCGCCTTGGTGTCGCTCGCTTCCAAGTTATCCAGCGTCGCCTGCGCCTGATCGAGGTTGCCGTCGGCTTTGAAAATCGCCTCGGAGCGGCCGGGACCTATCCCCGGCAATTCCATTAGCTCCTCTTCCTCGGCCAGGAGTATGTCATTGACCGTTTTGAAATGGGCCATTAGCAGTCCGAATGTCCTCGGCCCGACCTGGCCGGTCATCTTGAGCGATAGAATTTTCGCCGCCGGTGAGTATCGATTCAGATCACGCACGGCGGCAATCTACGATTCTGCGGGCAGGCACGCAATCGCAATCGGATCACAGAGTTGATGGCGTGGCGCTCAAAAAGCCCAAAAAGAATCTTGCCTGCGACGCTGGGTGCCATATATTGACGGCATGAAAATCATCGCCGCTTGCCTTGCCGTCGCGATCGGCCTGATAACGTTGTCGGCCTGCGGCGGAGCCAGTCCCGAAACCCGAATCGCCAAACTTCGGAGACTTGTGGAACAAGAAAAATATGAGGCCGCCATCGAGGAAGTGAACAAACTGATGCCCAGCCGTCCCACCGATTCGGCCGTCCTTTTTCTGGGCGCCAAAGCCTATTTCGCCGCCGGGCAGATCGACACGGCAGTGTCATATGCCAAGAAGCTGACGGCCCTCTACCCCGATCATATAGAGGGATATCGGCTGCTGCGCACGGCGGCCGACAAGATCAGAGACTACGACGCCGAGATCTGGGCGGTCAGCCAACTGGCATACAAAGAGGGAGACCGGCCGAAATAT
>CAZPEV010000007.1:0-20348 GCA_964585635.1 uncultured Ignavibacteriales bacterium | reverse complement strand
CAAACCGCCTCAGGTGACGGTGAAAGGCCCTTATCCTGAACTGGCCGAATTGAATTTCAGGCGGGGCCAGTACGGCCTGTCCATGGCAACCTGCCGGGAGATCCTTAAGACCGATCCGGAGAATCCCCAGGCGCTGTTCCTCCTGGCCAATAACATGGCCTCGATCGGGCAAATCGACAGCGCCATTTTGATCATGGAGGATCTTGATCGAAAGAATCCAAAGCAGGTGGAAATTCTCTCAAACCTCGCCTCCTTTTTGGCCACCAGGCAAGATTATGCTCAGGCGGCGGTTCATTTTCAGCGAATGACATCCCTGTTCCCGGACTATGTTCCGGGATGGTTCGGGCTGGGACATATGCGACTCAGCCTGGGAGATACCGCGGGGGCGGTCGCAGCCTATCGCCAGGTATATGGCCGCGATTCTTCGTTTCTCGGAGTCGATTCTATCCTTAACACTCTGGAACAGTCGCCGATTCATAGGTCTGAGCGACGTTAGATTTTGCACGAAAATTCGGACACCTCGGCGAAACCCTGGCCTGGCTTTAGAAGGATCCAGCCGGCATGACTTCAATAATTTGCTGTTGTCCAATAACACCTTAGCATCCTGTACCGTGGGCCGGCTCATTCTGTCGTGATGCCCTCGTGCGACGCAACAGTTCTGCTGTCCTACCGAAATTTCAAGGCCCTCATAAAAAAAAACAAGAAATGTCTTCTTTTGAGGAATTAAGATGGAACAATCTTGGGTCAACGGCAGTTTTGGTGGACAATGGCATTATGAAACGGCTGGGTGGGTGGCTTCGGATCAGACATCTTGAGAGACACCGTGACTCGACATCTGGGTTGACATCGCGACGGACATCTTGACAAACCCCCGCCCACCGTTTTTCTTTCAGGGCAGATGAATCAATAATGCATGAAGGAGTCAGTGAAACCATGAACGCTTTTGATTATGCGATGAAGATGGAGCAGGATGGCAAGACGTATTACCAGGAGCAAGCGGCGAAGATGACCGATATGGCCCTGAGAAATATCTTTATAGAGCTTGCCGCCGATGAGGAGCTTCATTACCAGGTCTTCAAGGATATGGCGGCGGGAAAAGCTGCCGGTTTCCAGGCCGCCTTTAAGACCAAGATCCTGGCGACGACGAAGAACATCTTCCAAAAACTCAGCCAGTCCAAGAAGCATATCGATACCTACCCGATTGGCGTCAAAGAGGCCTGGGTCAAAGCGCGCGAGCTCGAGCTTAAATCCGAGGCGTTCTATCGGGAGCAGGCCGGGAAAGCCCCGGATGCCGCCCAGAAAACGATCTGGAACCAGATCGCCGATGAAGAGCACAAGCACTGGGTGGCAATGGATAACATCGTCGGCTTTATTGATCGGCCAAATCAGTGGTTGGAAGACGCCGAATGGTCCAACCTTGAATCGTACTGAATTATGATGGCTTTATTAAACCCCGCCTCCGGCGGGGTTTTTTGTTTTTCCCCTTGAATAATTCCAAACGGCGGATTATATATATGACAGGTGAGATATCCATGGATATATCGCGGTCATACATATATAAGCATACCCAATTGATGGGTTGGCCCTTTATCGTTTTAATCGTAGCGGGGGCAATAGCATCAATTGTTATCGGCCTTGATCATGGCGGCGTCATAGCGCTGATCGTCGGTTTCATACTGATGGTCGTACTCATCCTGTTTGGGGCGCTGACGGTCACCGTTGACGACCAGGGAGTAAGGGTGGATTTCGGGCCGGGTCTGATCCATGCAGCCTTCTCCGATGTCCAGATCAAATCGTGCCGGGTGGTTCGAGACAAATGGTATTACGGTTGGGGATTTCGGATAATCCCGAGGGGGATTTTGTACAACATCTATGGCCTCGACGCCGTGGAGCTGCTCTTGGCTGATGGCCGGATGCGCCGTATCGGCACCGACGAACCGGAAAAACTCAATGGCGCAATCAATCAGATCCTGGCGAGAAGACCCGGACTATCGTAGATCCCGGCGGCATTCCTTGCCGCCCGCCGAAAACGGTATTTCCGATCCAGGCAAATCCTGCGGGCAAGCAGCCGTCTGCTGATCTATTATTGCCTCGCCGACCAGTCGATCGATCCACGTTCGAACCGCTTGACCAGATTTCCCAGCACGTATGCCCAGGCGCGGTCAAAGTAGTCGTAGAGACGGTCCCAATCCGGGCCGATGCCCCACCCATGCTGCGTCAGCGTCACCCGCACGTGATCGTGGTCTATCGTCTGGAATTGCACGATCACCTGCGTTCGCTGATCCCGCAGGGGGCCGAAATCGGGTGGGGCGTTCCATTCGAACGCCAAAAATTCCAGCGGCAGCCAACTCAGAATCCGGCAACCTTCCCCCCCTCGCCGGCCAGGGGGCGCGTCGATGACAAAGTAGATCTCATATGGTCCGCCGAGCGCGAGTTCGACCTTGGCCTGGGGGGCAAAGAAGGTCGTCACTCCCTCCGTCGTCGTCCAGGCCGCCCACAGGTCGGGCAACGGAGCCGAGACCAGTGTCTCTTTACGAAGAATCCTGTCCGACGGCTCCGCAACGTATCGGTCTCGTGGCGATGAATCCATGTGCCAAAACCCCATATCTGTTTCCGGCAGTTTACGACGATGAATCCCGAGCGTCAAGGTGGTTCGGCCGCGATTGTCATCAGCCTCGGCCAGTTTTTTCTTGTGGCCGGCGTGCTGCACCGGTAGATTGATCGTGGTCGAGAGAGCACGGTCACAGCCTATGACGAAACCAGCCGGTGGAAACGACGATCTAATCATCTTCTGCGACTTCGACGGGACAATTTCGCTGCGGGACGTCGGTAATCGGTTGTTTCATCATTTTTCCGACGGTCGTTCCGATGAACCGGTCGGCCGCTGGCGGGCCGATGAGATCGATTCCCGGCAGTGCCTGGAGCAGGAGGCGGCGTTGATGCGCCCGATTGCCGAATCGGAATTATTTGAATTCATCGACGGGTTCGCCATCGATCCGTCGTTTCCCTCCTTCGCGGCCTTTTGCCGCCGGGAGAATCTGCCGCTCTATATTCTTTCCGACGGGCTGGATATCTATATTACCCGCCTGCTGGAAAGAAACGGCCTGCGCGATCTGCCGGTGAGGGCCAACCACGGCCAACTGGTGGGCGGCCGCCTGCAGATCAGTTGGCCTCACCATGACCCGGCCTGTACCGCCTGCGGCAACTGCAAGGGGATCCAGATGCGTCGCCTCCGCCGCCCCGGCGGCACCGCCGTCTTTATCGGTGACGGCAAGTCCGACCTGTGCGCGTTGCCGGAGGCCGATCTGCTGTTGGCCAAGGGATTTCTGGCCGACTATTGTCGTCATCACGGTCTTTCCTTTGTGCCGTTCGCGTCGTTTGCCGACGTCGCCACGACGGTGAAAGACAGATTATCGCCAAGGCCCGCAAACCATAAGAGGAGCATGTCGTGAAAGCGATTATCATGGCCGGCGGATTCGGAACCCGCCTGCGGCCACTCACGATCAATATCCCCAAGCCGATGGTTCCGGTCGGCAACCTGCCGATGATGGAACACGTCGTCAATCTACTCAAGCAGCATGGCTTTGACGAGGTGGTATCACTGCTGTTCTTCCAGTCGGAGATAATCAAGAACCATTTCCGAGACGGCCGCAAGTTCGGCGTCCGCATGGAGTACCTACAGCCGGATCAGGATTACGGCACCGCCGGGGCCGTCCGCTGCGCGGCCGACTTTTGCAGCGAGACGGTGTTGGTAATTTCCGGCGACGTCCTGACCGACTTTGATTTGTCGTCCGCCTTCCGCTTTCACAAGGAGAACGAGGGTGACGCCACCATCCTGCTGACGCGCATGGAAAATCCCTTGTCGTACGGAATCGTCATCACCGATGAGCAGCACCGCATCACCCGCTTCATGGAAAAGCCGTCGTGGGGCGAGATGTTTTCCGATACGATCAATACCGGCATTTACATCCTGGAGCCGGCCACGGTGCGCCTGATTCCGCCCAAAACCAATTTCGATTTCTCGCAGAACCTCTATCCCATCATGCTCGAGAAGCGAATGCGCCTGATGGGCAAGATCACGGACGGCTACTGGCGCGACATCGGGAACATGGATGAGTACATCGAGGCCCATCGGGATATTTTGGCCGGAAAGGTCAAATTAACGCTCAACGCCGAGCGGATCGAGCGGGACGGCGCCGTGCTGCACCAGCGGCAGGACGTCGCCATCGCCGACAAGGTGCGTCTGGGCGGGACGGTGCTTTTGGGGAGGGGTTGCCGCATCGGTCAGGGAGCCAAGCTGTCCAATTCGATCATCGGCGACAGCGTCAGCGTCGGCGAGGAGGCGGAGATTTCCGATTCGATCATCTGGAGCGACACCGTCGTCGAGCCGTTGTCGCTGATTTCCAATGCCATCGTCACCAGCCGGGTGCAGATCGGCCGCAAGGCCTCGATCCTGGACAAGGCGGTGGTGGCCGATGATTGCCGGATCGGCAACGGCGCCACGATCAAGGCCAACTGCAAGGTCTGGCCGGGGAAAATAGTCGATGACGGCGCCATCGTGTCGTCGTCCATCGTCTGGGGCGAGAAATGGAACCGGGAGCTGTTTACCGACTCCAAGGTTTCCGGGCTGGGGCTGACCGAACTGACCCCGGAGATGGCGGTCAAGCTGGGGGCGGCCTTCGGCGCCTCGCTGGGACTGCGGCAGCGGATCATCACCTCGCGCGACGCCTCCGACGCCAGCCGCCTGCTCAAACGCTCCCTCATGTGCGGCCTGATGGCCACCGGGGTCGATATCGACGACCTGGAGATCCTGCCCACGCCGGTGCTGCGCCGCGCCCTGAGGAGCGGCCGGTACGCCGCCGGCATCTATATCCGCCATAATCCGGCCAATTACAACGTCGTCGACATTATCTTCTTCGATGGTTCCGGGCTGGACCTGCCGACCTCCAAGTCGAAGAAAGTCGAGCGGTCGTTTATCAATGAGGATTACCCGCGCGCCTCGATGGCCGAAACGGGGCACCTGGAGGAGCAGGAGCGGATGTTCGACGTCTACCGCAACGAATTTCTGCAAACGATCGACACCGACCTGGTGCGCGAGGCCGGTTTCCGGCTGGTGATCGACTACTCCTACGGCTCTTCCGGCCAGTTCTTCCCGGAGATCACCTCGGCTTTGGAGATCGACGCCCTTGGCGTCAATGCTTACCCCAACCCGGCCCGCGCCGCTCAGCACGCCAAGAGCATCGCCGCCAAGACGCAGCAACTGGCGACGATCGTGACCTCGCTGCAGGCTGACTTGGGGGTAATCATCAACCCCTCGGCGGAGAAGATGATCGTCATCGACGAGTATGGGTGTGAGATCGACAGCCAGCTTCTGCTCTTGATGGGAACGGAGCTGTACCTGCAGACTCATGCCGCCCGGCGGATCGCGGTGCCGGTGGACGCCTCGATGGGAGTGGAGAAGATCGCCGAGCGGTACAATGTCGAGGTGATGCGGGTGCGCAACGACCACCTGGCGATGATGGATGCCCATATCCGCGGCAAGGCCGAGTTTGTCGGCGGCACGCGCGGCGGATTTATCTTCCCCAACTTCCAGGTCGGCTCCGACGCCATGTATGCCGTCATCCGCATGCTGGAGATGATGGCCCGGACGGGGATCCGGCTGGGGAACCTGCGGCAGCAGTTCGCCAACTATATCCGCAAGACGCTGTCGGTCCCCTGCCCCTGGGGCAAGAAGGGACAGGTGATGCGGATGCTGATTACCTCGACCGCCAGCAAGGAGCGGCAGTTGATCGACGGCGTGCGCGTGTTCGAGGAGGCCGGCTGGGTGCTGGTGGCGCCGGACCGCCAGACGGCGTCGTTTGGGATCTTGGCCGAGGCGGAATCGGAAGAGACGGTCGATAGAATCATTCATCAGTACGCCGAACTGGTCGAGCAGTCGCAGGATTAGGACGGACCTTTCGCGCTGCGAACGGATAGATTCCCACCCCCAAGCTGGCGCTTGGGGGTGCCACGCGTCGCCGCTTCGCGTCGGCAAGACCTGACGAAACGATGGAATTTCCCCGTAACATCATGACATTAATGGGGCTGCTGGGAATTGGGTTCGTTCGATCATTTTTTTGTTTTGCATGATTTGGCATTCTTAGCGGGGCCGTCCTCACTCCAAACCCCTCTCCCGTAAGAGAGGGGTTGCGAAAGGGGCATCCTGGCTTGTTTTCCGCGACACAAACCCAATTCTAGGGCACGTGCGAAAACAGTCGAATGAACGCCATTTATATGCCACACAAGCAGATATGGACGTCGGGGCCGGGGGAAATTGGGTTCGTTCTATCATTTTTAGGGACCCCACAGTCGTCGTTCTTCTTCAGGGTCGAGGGTTTCGGATGATCGGACGAGGAGGGCCGCTTGTGGGCGCAGATGTAGAATGCGGGTGTCCATAAATAGCAGGGCGGAGTTGCGATTAACATCAAAGTGCTGGTGATTTGGGGGGAAACGACAGCGAAGTAGGTGCATATTGAGCGATTGGCGAGATGAATTGGGGCGGATACGGACCCTCCGCGGCGGGCAAGCGCAACGATTTCGAGCTACAGACTCCCCGCAATAATGCCGGCGGAGTTGCGATCGACATTGATTTAGTAGCAAATTGTATTATATTAGCATAGGCACGAGAGGATAACGGATAGACTGATCGACATAAGCTGAACAGGCGGGAGCGCAGGGGAGTTGTCCGACGGACCCGTATTATGCCACCATGACGGGGCCACCCGCCCGGCCGGGAGTGTCACCAAGTGAAAGTGGTCTACAAGATTACCTATCCGAACAACAAGATCTACGTCGGCAAGGACCTGACCAACAGCATCAACTACTTCGGAAGCGCCAGCGACGCTCTCATTGCCAAAGACTTCACCCGCGAGCAACGCCGCGACTTCACCATCAGAAGAGAAATTCTTTGGGAATCCGAAACCGCGTCCGATGCGGAAGTCAATCGGAAAGAGGTCGAGTACATCGTCTCGCTGCAAGCAAACAATCCTGCCATTGGCTACAACCAGTGGCCCAAGTTCAGTGGCGGTCTGCACAATGACGCTTAACCAAGCCATTCAGGTAGGTAACGCACACCATTGTGCGCCGACAGGGATGTGCAGGCTCGTGGTGGACGAGGGCGTCCACCACGCACAAAATGCGCTACTTCGCGAAATATGCTTTGGTGAAGTCGGCTACCAGCCCTTTCAGCTTCTCCACATTGGCCAGATCGGTCGTCTGCTTGCATTTCATCGCCGTTACCGTCATCTGGTGCAAAAGCTCCAACTTGTGTAAATAGGCCTCGCGACCGGCGGCCTCGGCGGCCTCCGGCGCCTTGATCCGCTGCGCCAAGAAGTAGTCGCTGACAATTTCCATAAACTTGTCGGCGTGGTCATCCTTGTTGGTCACCCAGCGGACGATTTGGTTGTAGTTCTTGTCCGCCGCCACCGACAGCTCGGTAATCGACTTCATCGATTTCTCGATGGTCGCGATATCCTCGTTGAGCAAGGCGATCCGCAGGGAATCATCGTAAATCCCGCACGGTATCTGGCAATGGGCCGATACCGGCGCCGGCACAATGTACAGGACGGCCGTCGCCGCCACCGCGATCAAGAGCATCCGTGACAACATCTTCACCTCCTGAGTATTCATTTATGGTCGACATACGCCCCGTGCGCCGACAAAGATGCGCAGGCTCGCGGTGGACGAGGGCGTCCAACGCGCACGGTACTTATCTTGTCCAATTTGCCCGAGTATTTCCAACAATATACGGCGACAGCGGCCCAATCGTGTGACCGGATCGGGGAAAGCAGTTGCGAATCGGCCGCCGGGATGCGTATATTCGCCGGAATCTGGAGACAGCCGATGCCGTCAGCGAAACGAAACAACCCCGGTCCGGCCCGCAAAGACCCGGCCCACGTGATTGAAATCGGCCGGCAGCTTTTGGCCCGGCTGACCGCCTGCGACCTCTGCCCGCATGAATGCCGGGTTGATCGTGCGGCTGGAGAAACCGGCCAGTGCGGCATGACCGACAAGCTGGTGGTCGCCAGTTGCAACCTTCATCACGGCGAGGAACCGCCGATCTCGGGCAGATCCGGCTCTGGGACGATCTTTTTCTCGGGCTGCTCGCTGGCCTGCATGTACTGCCAGAATTACCCGATAAGTCAGCAGTTGGTCGGGTCGGTGATGACGATTGCGGAGTTGGCTGACCAGATGATTGATCTCCAGCGCCGGGGGGCGCATAATATCAATTTGGTTACCCCGGACCATTTCTTCGGTCATATCGTCACCGCCATCGGCCTGGCTGCGGCACGGGGACTGAAGGTCCCGATCGTCTGCAACTGCTCCGGCTGGCAGAAGCTGGAAACGCTGCGGCGGCTGGAGGGAATCATCGATATCTACCTGGTCGATATGCGATACGACGACGACGAGATCGCCCGCAACTGTTCCGGCGCCAAGCGGTATAAAGAGATAAACCGGACGGCGGTCAAAGAGATGTTTCGTCAGGTGGGGAATTTGTCATTCGGTCCGGGCGGGGTGGCCCGGCGGGGGGTTTTGATCCGTCATTTGGTGCTGCCGGGGGGCCGTTCCGGGTCGGAAGAGATCTTTCGATTCCTGGCCCGGGAGGTGTCGCGAGACATATATGTCAGCCTGATGAGCCAGTATTTCCCGGCCCACCGGGCGGTCGGGCATCCCGGCCTGGGACGGCGGCTCAGTCCGGCCGGGTTTGACAAGGCCCTTGAGATGTTCTATACTGCGGGATTGCAGAACGGATATATCCAGGAGATGGAGTCAGCCGGTGCCTAAACGAGCCCTGCCGCTTTTTGTCATCGCCTTTCTGATGCTGAGCTTCAGTTCCTGCACCTGCATTTATTTCAACACCTTCCATAATATCCGCCAGAATTTCGGCGCCGCCGAGAAGTCGCGCAAGGCCGCCGACCGCGACAAGGCCCAGGGAACCGAAACCAAGCAGTACAACGACGCCATCGCCAAGGCCTCCCGCGTGTTGGAGCGTCACCCCACCTCGGGGTACGTGGATGATGCCTTGTATATCATCGGCGCGTCATATTATTATCTCGGCGACTATAGCAACGCCTCCCGTAAATTCAAGGAACTGTTCGCCAACTACCCCAACTCGGACTATGTGCCGCAATCGCGGGTGTTGTACGCCAAGGCCAAAATGGAGGATAAGGAAGAGGCCGAAGCGGTGGTTATCTTCGAGCAAATCCTGCAAAAGGATCCCAGCAAGAGCCGGCGGGCCGAGGCCGCGCGCGCCCTGGGGCAATATTACTTCAAGGCCAAGGAGTACGCCAAGTCGAATTCCTACTTCCAGATTCTGATCGATTCGCTGGGGGTGGAAGCGGAGAAGGTGCAGGCGCTGATGTTCGTCGGCGACGGCTACTACGACCTCTATCAGTTCGCCAAGGCGTCCGATAATTATGAATTGGCCCTGAAGCAGAAACCGGATACGGTCAAGTACTACTGGATTACGTACCGTCTGGCGCAATGCGATTTCTTTCTGACCCGGATCACGGCCGGCCTGGAGAGGCTGTCGGATCTGGCCAATAACCAGCTCTATTTCGACTCCCTGGGGCCGATTCGCCTGCTCATGGCCAAAGGGTACGCCTGGGACGGGGATATCGGCAGCGCCATCGATACCTACAACAAAGTGATTCAGGAGAATCCGCGCAAGGATGCCGCCGCCGTTGCCTACTACGAACTGGGGCTGATTTACCAGTATGAAATGGAGGACCTGCCGCTGGCCCGGACCTGCTACAGCAAATCCCGCGAGGAACGAAGCGGATCGCCGGTCTCCGTGGATGCCACCCGGCGGGCCTCGATGTTGTCGATGCTGGAGCAATACAGCAAAGAGGATGACGCCAAGCTTAAGCCGGATTCGACCGGAAAGGTCGACCAGAAGGCGCTGGACCTGGCCAGCGTCAACCTGTTTCGCTTGGGAGAATTATTCTACCTCGACCTGGAAAAGCCGGATTCGGCGATGCATGCCTTCTCGGCCCTGGTGGAAAAATATCCCGCGTCGCGGTTTGCGCCGCAGGCCTTGATATCGCTGTCGTACATCTATCGTACCGACTATGCCGACAGCCTCGAGGCCGACAGCCTTCTCCGCCAGGTGCTGACCCGATATCCGCATGCCGATGAAGCCCAGCAGGCGATACAGCTGTTGGGTCTGGCCGGCACCTTGGCCGACACCGGATACGCCGCGGTAACCTACCACCGGGCGGAGCAGTTCCTGGAGCAGTTTTTAAAGCTTGATTCCGCCGTCTATTATGTCCGCGTCAGGGCCGAATCGGGACGCGCCGCCGTCGCCGCCGCCAAGGGTCAGGAGTATGCCGGCGCGCTGGACATGGCCGATTCCGCCCAACATTATTTCCGCTATGTCGCCGACAGTTTCCCCCAATCCGGCTATAGCGTGCAGGCCCGATACGCGCTGCTGCGGGTCTATGACAAGTATCTGACACCGGGCGATTCCACCCTGATTGACAAGTACACCGCCTTCCTCGATTCCTTTCCGTCGAGCCCGTACACGGCGGCGATCAACGAAGAAATTGGTTCCAGGGCGGGCCGCGCCGCGCCGGCCACATCACCGGCACCGCCGAAACCGGGGCAGCCGGGGATTGATACGTTGGCCACCAAGCCCGGTTCCGATTCGCTCCAGGCAGTCGACACCGCCCGGAGCACTCAACCGGCGTCCGCTGATTCTCGATTTGTCACCGATGAGGCGGGAAACCAACTCCTTCCGGCCAAGGAATATTTTCTTCGCGAGGTGGTGCCCTTTGTGTATCCGCTGGAAGCTGTGGCCTACAATATCGAGGACAAGCTGTATTTTCAGATTCGAATCGATTTCAACGGCGAAGTGGTCGATCTCAAGCTGATGAATCCGACGCAGTCAACGGAATTGAACGACCGAATTATCAAAACGGTCCAAAACACCAAGTTCGACGCCGGGCATATCCCTCCGGAGTTGTACGATCATTGGTTTTACTATACCTATACGGTGACGATGCCCCCCGAGTATAAGCAATGAAGAAAATCGCGCCTCAACGCTGTCGGATCGCCGGCAACAAACCGCTGGACCGGGCGGGGCGGTATTTCCGCCTGACAATCGACGGCTTTCACTCTCCCCGAAAGATCGATCCCGGACAGTTTGTGCATGTGAAAACCGGCGACGGCCTTGATCCGTACTTTCGGCGCGCGTTTTCCATCGCCGAATTCGATGCCTCCTCCGGCCGAATGGAGCTTATTCACAAGGTCGTCGGCCGGGGAACGAATTTGCTGGCCCGAAAAGCCAAGGGGGAAATGCTTGACCTGATCGGACCGCTCGGCAATCGCTTCATCCTGCCGGGCAGGTCCGTCACGACCATAATCGTCGCCGGCGGCGTCGGTCTGCCTCCCCTCGCCTTTCTGGCCCGGCGGCTCGTCGCTAAGGGATATGATCCGGAGCAGGTGTTCTTCTTTTACGGTGGTCGATCGCGGGATGATTTGATCGACCTGGCTCGAATCCGTCGTTTGGGGGTGCGGTTTATTCCCTGCACCGATGACGGCTCCTATTGTCACCAGGGATTCGTCACCCAGGCGGTGAACGATCATCTGGCGCACTATGACGGCCGCCGCGCATTCATCTACGGCTGCGGGCCGGAACCGATGCTGGCGGCGCTGCAGAACCTGGCGCTGGACAAAGGCCTGAGCGGGGAGCTGTCGCTCGAGGCGCCGATGCCGTGCGGGGTGGGTGTCTGCCTGGGATGCGTCAAGCCCTCGCTGACCGACCCCGGCCGCTATGTGCGGGTCTGCTATGACGGCCCGGTCTTCAAGATCGGGGAGGTCCGGTTATGAAGCCGAGCCTGCAAATAGAAATCGCCGGCATAACCTTTAAGAATCCGGTCATGGTTGCCTCCGGAACCTTTGGTTATGGTGAGGAATTCGAGTCGCTGCTTGATCTGGATGCTTTGGGCGGTATCGTCACCAAGTCGATCACGCTCAAGGAGCGTCCCGGGCATCCCCCGCCGCGCACCTGCGAGACCGCCGCCGGAATGCTCAATGCCATCGGGCTGGCCAACGTCGGGGTGGAGCGATTCATCGACGAAAAGCTGCCCTTTCTCAGGAAGCTTGACACCCGCATACTGGTCAACGTCGCCGGTTCTTCGGTGGCCGAGTACGTCGAGGTTTGCCGCCGACTGGATAAGGCGGCCGGCGTCGACCTGATCGAATTGAATATCTCCTGCCCCAACGTCGATGAAGGGGGGCTGGAATTCGGCACCGATCCGGCGGCCGTCATTCGGGTCCTTCAGGCGGTCCGCGGGGTCTGCCGGCGGCCGATGGTTGCCAAGCTGTCGCCCAACGTGACCTCGATCGTCGCCATCGCCCAGGCCGCCAAAGAAGGGGGCGCGGCGGCGGTGTCGCTGATCAACACGCTGGTCGGAATGGCCATCGACGCCGAAAGCTGGGCGCCCCGGCTGTCGAATATCACAGGGGGGCTGTCGGGACCGGCGATCAAACCGGTGGCGGTGGCGATGATCTACAAAGTTGCCCAGGCAGTTGATCTGCCGATCATCGGCCTCGGCGGCATCGCCACCTGGGCCGACGCCGTCGAGTTTCACTTGGCCGGGGCATCCGGCCTGCAGGTCGGCACCGCCAACTTCGTCGACCCTGACACCACGATGAGCATCATTGAGGGGTTGACCCGCTACCTATCGAGGCGAAAACTGGACTCCCTTTATGAACTCATAGGAAAGGTCCGGGTAAATCATGAGCGTTCTCAATAAGCTTCTGGCCGCGGGCGAAAAATCAAAGTCGATGCTGTGCGTGGGGCTGGATATCGACCCCGGCCGAATACCGCCGTCGTGCGGCGAGGCCCTCAAGGGGATGTTTCAATTCGCGGCCCGCATCATTGACGCCACGGCCGATATCGTGGCGGCCTACAAGCCGAATATGGGATTTTTTGAGGCCCTGGGACCGGACGGCCTATCGCTGCTCAAGCTTATTCGCGCCCGCATCCCGGCCGACATTCCGGTTATCCTGGATGGCAAGCGGGGCGACATCGGCAACACCGCCGAATTCTATGCCAAGGCGGCCTTTGACGTCTATGGCGCCGACTGGGTGACGGTCAGTCCGTACATGGGTCAGGATTCAGTGCAGCCGTTCCTTGATCGGGCCGACCGGGGGGCGTTTGTCCTTTGTCTGACCTCCAACCCCGGAGCGCGCGATTTTCAGTGGCTGGAGGCGGACGGCGCACCGCTCTTCCTGCACGTGGCCCGCCGGGCCGTCTCATGGAACCGCCACCGCAACTGCGGCTTGGTCGTCGGCGCCACGTTCCCCGAGCAGATGGTTGCCATTCGGGAAGCCGCCGGCGAAATGCCGTTTCTGATTCCGGGAATCGGCGCTCAGGGAGGGGACCTGGAGAAGGCCGTTCGCAACGGAACCGTGGAGTTCAGCCGACCGGCCATCATTAATGTTTCACGAGCGGTGCTTTATGCTTCCGATGGAGATGATTTCGATCAGGCAGCCCGGGCCACCGTGGAAAAGCTGAACGGGCGGATCAACGACCTTCGCCGGGCGCGGCCATAACCGGCGGGACGCCCTGCTGACGAGCAATCAAAGAATAGATATATTCGTACGCTTCCTCGCGGGAGCCAAATATATTGGGACTATCATCCAGGTACTCCGCATATCCCCGACGGACCGTTATGCGGGTAATCTGATATCCGTGCCGAGCGATGCCTCCCGGCATGACATGCGTCTCGGTTATGTGTCGGACATAGTGCGCATAGGCCTCGCTCAGTTCCGGTTCGATGATCAGATTCGACATGTCGATAATCAGATATATCCGGCCCTCGACCGATAGCTGGCACAACAGGGAATCAAAGGCGGTCATGGTCGCCTTCAAATCGATCTCAGTGGCGATATGGAACGGCTCCTTGTAGCCCAAATGAAGAATCCTGCGGCTGTCGTCGAATGTTAAGTTAAGATGGTCCGGACCAAACATCGCCAACCTCCCTTGCGCGTACGGCAAGTTTACACGCCCACCATTTTTACCCGCTATTTCATCATATCGGCCGATCATGCGGGAACGTGAGGGGAAAACCGACGAGAGGAGTTACGGCCTGGCCGGTGCGGCGGCGCCTTGGGCAATCAAATCATGGATAAAGGCATAGGCCTCTTCTTTGGTTTCAAAGAGGTTGGGGCTGCCCCCGAGATAGCTGCGATGCCCCAGACTGGCGGTGATCCGCGATATTTGCAGGCCGTAGCGGGCGATTCCGCCGGGGTGGAGGTAGGTATCAATTATTTTCTGCACGGCGTCGGCATACGCCGATATATGCACGGGCTCCAAAATGATTTTGGTGTAGTCGCTAATCATATAGCCGCGGCGGTCGATCAGGTACCGCGCCAGGATGTCACGGAAGGCCAGGGCCAACGCCAGTCCCTGCTCCAAAGTCGTCGCATGGATCGGACGGCGGGCGGTTATATGCACGATCCCGGTGGCCGGATCGAATTCGCCGATGAGATCATCCAGATTAAACAAACGACCCTCCGATCTGGACCTGGGATTGACGGATATCTCCTTGATTCTCTTGTCGGAGGAGGAGCGAAATTCTTGATTGCGGATAATGGAAGAACAGTTATGTGGTAATCGGCCGGAAAGTCCGGGGACATCGGCGCGGGAGCAGATGCGGCGATGGGGACCGACCTTTCGGCCGGGTCCCGTCGCCGGCTGCGCTTGAGGGCCGGCCCGATCAGGCTTTCTTGGCCGCCTCGGCCACCGGCGGTTGCGGCGCCAGGCCCAGCTTGACTCTGATATCCTTCTCGACCGCCGTCGCGATGTCGGCGTTATCCTCCAGAAACTTCTTGGCGTTCTCCCGACCCTGCCCCATCCGTTCCTTGCCGTAGGAGAACCAAGTTCCGGATTTCTCGACGACATTCTCATGGGCGGCGATGTCCAAAACTTCGCCGCTTCGGGAAATGCCAATACCGTAGGTGATATCGAATTCGGCTTCTTTAAACGGCGGCGCGACCTTGTTTTTAACCACCCGGACCCGGGTGCGATTGCCGATAACATTCTCGCCATCTTTGATCGAGGCGATTTTACGGATATCGAGCCGGATGGTGGCGTAGAATTTCAGGGCGTTGCCGCCGGTGGTCGTTTCCGGATTGCCGAACATTACGCCGATCTTCATCCGAATCTGGTTGATGAAGACCACGCAGGACCGGGATTTGGAAATTACGCCGGTCAGCTTCCGCAGGGCCTGCGACATTAACCGGGCCTGCAGCCCCATATGGGAATCGCCCATTTCCCCTTCAATCTCGGCTCGGGGAACCAGCGCCGCCACAGAATCGATGACCACCATGTCGACGGCGCCGGAGCGGACCAGCGTCTCGGTGATTTCCAACGCCTGCTCGCCGGTATCGGGTTGTGAGATCAAGAGGTTGTCGAGATCAACCCCGAGGGCTTTGGAGTAATTGGGGTCCAGGGCATGCTCGGCGTCGATAAAGGCGGCCGTCCCCCCCAGCTTCTGCGCCTCGGCGATGGCATGCAGAGCCAGGGTGGTCTTCCCCGACGATTCGGGGCCGTAGATTTCAATCACCCGGCCGCGCGGGTACCCACCCACCCCCAGGGCAAGGTCAAGCCCCAGCGATCCGCTGGGTACCACCTCAAGGCCGGCGGCGACAGCCTCGGAGCCGAGTTTCATGATCGAACCTTTGCCGAACTGCTTTTCAATCTGAGCCACGGCGGCATCAAGCGCTTTTTTCTGATCAGGTGTCTGAAGTGTCATAATGGTCACCTTTATGTTAATGTATATATGTTCAGGTTGGCATAAATCGGTCCCCCCGGCATCAGGGTCGACTTGACCAGGGCAATCCGATCCAGGACCACCACGCCGGCATCGAAGTTCAGTCGGTCCATATGCGCCGCCAGCGATGAAAAATCGCCCCGCTGACGGATCCGTCCCAGGGTCAGATGGGGCGAAAAGGGGCGCCTCTCCGCCTCGATTCCCAGCGGCACCAGACGCAGGTTCAGCTCGCGGGCCCAGGCGCCCGCCGGCCCGCTCCCCTCCAGCCCGACCCAGATCACCCGCGGATTCCGCAAATCGGGAAATCCGCCGCAGCCGGCCATCCGCACCTCGAGCTTTGGCCGGCCGGCAACGACCGCTTCCAGAATCCGATTGATCGGGTCGACGTTCTTTTCCGGGGTTTCACCGATAAACTTCACCGTCAGGTGAAGGTTTTCGGGGGACACCCATTTGATGTCCCGAGCCCGCGGTTTCAAATCCGCGATCAAATCCCCCAGGGTCTGCTTAATGCTATCCGGCAGCAGCAATGCGATAAAAAGTCGTACCATGAAACCATCGTCCCGTCGTTTAATGCGATCTTCCTCTCTATAGAAAGCGGCGGTCGGTGCCAAAACAATCACTTTTTGAGGGTCACGACAGACCCAGTAGCGCTTTCCTGACCATATCCAGCGCGATCGTGACCGCCCGTTCCCGGTTGGCCTCTCGGTGTCGGCCCAGGATATATTTCTCCGAGGTCAGCCCCGCCGGTGTCGCCAGGGCGATAAATACCGTTCCGACCGGTTTGTCATCGGTGCCGCCGGTCGGTCCGGCCACGCCGGTAATCGCCACTCCCAGATCGGCGCCGATCGCCTCCCTGACGCCGGAGGCCATCGCTTCCGCCGTTTCGGCCGACACGGCGCCATGCTGGGCGATAATCGTCTCGGGCACTCCCAGCCGTTCCCGTTTTACCTCATCGGCGTAGGCCACCACTCCGCCCCGGTAGTAACGCGAGGAGCCGGATATCCGGGTGATCCGCCCGCCCAGCATGCCGCCGGTACAGGATTCCGCCGTCGCCAGCGATTTTCCCTGCTGCACCAGCAGCTCGCCGACAATCTCCTCCAGTTCGCGATCATCCTCGGTATAAATGTACCTGGCGATTCCCTGGCGCAGGTTGCCGGCCGCCGTATCGACCGCCGCCTGGACCTCCTTGGCGACGGTCCCGGTTCCTTTCAAGGCCAAATCGACGCCGCGATACGACGGCAGGTAAGCCAGAGACACGCCGTCCGGTATCTTAGGCAAAGTCCGAATGATTTCCGCCAGGGCCGATTCGATGATGCCGGTGGTTCGCAGAAGCCGCCGGATGATTACCCGGTTGCCGGCCCGTTGCGCCAGCAGCGGCGCCAGCTCTTCATCAATCATGATTTCGGCTTCGTTGGGAACGCCGGGGAGGGCGCAGAAGAACTTGCCCTGTTCGTCGATGATAATGCCCAGGGCCGAACCGATCCGATTGGGCAGAAAACCAGCCCCTTGGGGGAGGAGCGCCTGATTTTGGTTGATCGACGGCATCTTTGCGCCACGGGCGGCGAACCGCTTTTCAATCTCGGCCAGGACATCTTCATGGAAGATAAGATTCCGCTTGAAAACCTTGCAGATCACTTTCTTGGTGATATCATCATCGGTGGGGCCGAGGCCGCCGGTGGCGATGATAACGTCCGCCCGGCGCAGCGCCAAGTTGATCGCCTCTTCCAGCAAATCCAGGTTGTCCCCGGCGGTGCTTTTATAGCGGACGTCGAGGCCCAGGAGATCGAGCCGGCGGGCGATATAAGCGGCATTGGTGTCGATGCGGGAGCCGCAGAGGAGTTCATCACCGATGGTCAGAATTTCTGCTATCATTGTGCGATCCTTCTTCCGCTGCCGCCTAAAAGCCGAACCATCCCGCCGACGTGAGGACCACGATCGCCAGCCAGCAGGTGAGGTTGGCGTACAGGGCGGCAAAGACGTCGTCGAAGGTGACGCCCCATCCGCCGGGCCACGCCTCGCACCGTCCGGCCGGGTATGGCTTGATCACGTCGTAGAATCTAAAACATACAAAAGCGAATAGATACACGTCAAGCCGATACGGCAACAAAAGCAACGATATGAACATCCCGGCCCACTCGTCGATCACAATCTTTTTGGAGTCGTGGCCGAGGTACGCTTCCGACTTCCCCGAGGCCCAGACCGACAGTCCCGTGAAGAGGGCCGCGGCCGCCGGCATCAGCCCCATCGGACCGAACACAAACCAGGCCAAAAGCCAGGCCGGGATGGTGCCGACGGTGCCCGGTACGACCGGGGACAGGCCGGACCAGGCGCCGGTGGCGATAAAGGTCGTCAGTCGTCGCATCTATTTCAATACCGCCTTCAAAATCGAGCCATTCTTGATCAAATAGTCGATACCGGTCAGGACGGTGATCACCATCGTCGCCAACACCAGCCCGTCGATTGCCTGGCCAATGAGCGGCGACGACAACCAGGGGCCGGTGTACCCGACGGCTTCGAGTACGGTCTTGAGATTGATATACAACAGGATGACCACAATAGTCAACATCTGAAATACCGTCTTGACCTTGGCCGAGATCGACGGAGATATGACCAGCCCCCGATAGGCCGCCAGCGACCGCAGCCCGGTGATCGAAAACTCCCGGATGATGATCAGCATAATCATCCAGGCCTTGACGTACCCCAGCGCCACAAAAGAAATAAAGGCGGTGGAAGTCAGGATTTTATCCGCCAGGGGGTCCATGAACTTGCCGAAGCCGGTGATAATGCCGTACTTACGAGCCAGATATCCATCCCAGAGGTCGGTCAGGGCGGCCACGGTGAAAATCAGCAGCGCCAGCGCCCGGCAATAGACATTATCCATCAGAAAGAACACCATGAAAATCGGTGACAGAATAATCCGCGCGAGAGTCAGTTTATTGGGTGTATTCATAGGGCAACCACCGCCGCAACAAGGTATGGCGGGCAGATTTGACTGTCAAGGATTGAATGGGACGGCCCGGCCGGGATTGATGGGCCTCCGCCCGGCTTTGACTCATCATCGGGTGGCAAGTATGATTTCACTGGCCGCGATGGAACGTGTATGGATGGACGAAAAAAAATCCCAGACTGGGGAATCCCAGCCTGGGACGACGATGTTAGGAAGAATCCACTACTGCAACACTTTCCGTTGCATGAGAAATATAATACCCTTCCCCGGCGTGTCAAGCGAAAAATGCGATATCGGCATCTAATATTATGAATATCCGGCTGCCCGGGCCGACTTGCTCCTGACCGATGTCTTTGTCGGCGGTCGGCTTGATGATCCGCGATGACCCTGCTTTTGGCTTGACAACCCTTTGGCGGAATGGTTAATTTCTAAGTCTTTATCAGAAGGATTTTGCGTGCCGATAGAACCTGAAAAACTGCGTCAGACAGCAGCCGATTTGTTTGCCAAATGCCATGATTTCACGACCGCCAAAGAGGTGATGGCGTCGGGGTGCTACCCCTATTTCCGACCAATTTCCTCCGCTTTGGGCGATGAGGTCGTGGTCAGCGGCAAGAAGATGATCATGATCGGCTCCAACAACTACCTGGGGCTGGTCGGCCACCCCAAGGTCAAGGAGGCGGCCGCTCAGGCATCCCTGAAGTACGGCTCCGGCTGCACCGGGTCACGCTTTCTCAACGGCACGCTTGACATCCATGTCGAACTGGAAGAGCAGCTTGCCCGCTTCATGAAGCGGGAATCGGTGCTGGTCTTTTCGACCGGATTTCAGACCAATCTGGGGACAATTTCCTGTCTGGTCAATAAGGACGACATTATCGTCATCGACCGCAGCGATCATGCCTCGATTGTCGATGGCTGCCGGCTGGCGTACGGCAAGATCTTTAAATACGCCCACAACGACATGGATGACCTGGAGCGGGTGCTGAATATCGCCACCCAGAACGGCCTCAGGGGCGGGATTCTCATTATTACCGATGGTGTTTTTTCCATGGAAGGGGATATCGTCGACCTTCCGCGGATGTGCCGGATCGCCGATAAATTCGGCGCCCGGATCATGATCGATGACGCCCATGGCATCGGCGTCTTGGGCAGCGGTGGACGGGGGACGGCCGAGCATTTCAACCTGATCGACCGGGTTGACATCACCATGGGAACCTTTTCCAAGTCGTTCGCTTCCCTGGGCGGGTTTATCGCCGGCGATTCCGAAGTGATTCATTACGTTAAGCACTTCGCCCGGGAGCTGATCTTTTCGGCGTCAATTCCGCCGTCCTCGGCGGCGGCGGTGCTGGCGGTCCTGGATATCATTGAACGCGAGCCGGAGCGGCGGGAACGGCTATGGGTCAACACCCGCAAGATGCACCAGGGCTTCCGTGAACTCGGATTCGACATCGGCTCCACCCAAACACCGGTGGTACCGATTATGATCGGCGATGATATGGCCTGTTTCCGCTTCTGGAAGGGGCTGACGGACGATGGCATTTTCGCCACCGCCGTTGTCCCGCCGGCGGTCGCGCCCGGCATGT
>CAZPEV010000006.1:31664-43995 GCA_964585635.1 uncultured Ignavibacteriales bacterium | reverse complement strand
CGTTTGTATATTGTGCGCCGTGAACTGATCGGCCCGGCCGATTTTTATTGTATGGGGACCTGAGATGTCTGAGGTACGCGTTCGCATCGCCCCGTCGCCGTCGGGGTTTTTGCACGTCGGCACCGCCCGCACCGCCATTTTCAACTGGCTCTACGCCCGTCACGCGGGCGGCAAATTCATCCTCCGCATCGAGGATACCGACGCCGAACGATCGTCCGAGCCGATGGTCCAGGCCATCATGCAATCCCTAACGTGGCTGGGGTTGGAATGGGATGAAGGCCCCTATTTTCAATCGCAACGCCAGGATCGGTATCGATTCTATCTCCAAAAGATTCTCGATTCCCCTCATGCCTATCCCTGTTTCTGTACTCTGCCGGAACTGGAGGCCAAACGGCTGAAGGCCCAGCAGGAAAAAGGGGACTACCGCTATGACCGCACCTGCCTGCGCCTGACACCCGATGAGGCGCAGAAAAAGATCGCCGCCGGTCTGCCGTATGCCGTGCGCCTGAAAGTGCCGGACGGGGAGACCCGGTTCGATGATATCGTCTACGGCGAAATGGTCAAACAAAACTGCGACCTCGAGGATTTGATCGTCTGCCGTAGCGACGGCCGACCCGTCTATAATTTCGCCGTGGTCGTCGACGATCATGAAATGGGCATCACCGATGTCATTCGCGGCAACGACCATCAGACGAACACCTTCAAGCAGATTATGATTTACAACGCCCTGGGATTTCCCCCGCCCCACTTCTGCCATCTGCCGCTGATATTCGACGCCCGCAAGAAAAAGATCTCCAAGCGGGACAAAGCGGCCAATGCCTCCGACTACGCGCATGAGGGGTTTCTGCCGGAGGCGGTCGTCAATTATCTGGCCCTGCTGGGCTGGTCGCCCAAGGATGACCGCGAAATCTTCACCCTCCCGGAGTTGATCGCCGCCTTTGACCTGAGGGGCGCCAACCGCGCCAACGCCGTCTTTGATCCCGTCAAGATGCGTCATATCAACGCCACCCATATCCGGAAGAAGACCAATCATGAAGTGGCGGTTCTCATCGCTCCCCTTTTGATCGCGGCCGGCCTTTCGACCAAGTACGGTCTGGAAACCCGCTGGCGGTTTCTGATGGACGTCATCGGCCTGCTCAAGGAACGGTGCGAAGTGCTCAACGACTTCGTCGATAAATGCGCCTACTTTTTCCAGGCGCCGCCGGCCTATGACCCGGCCGGAAAAGAAAAATATTTCTCGCTGGACTCGGCCGGTCTCCTTGAGGCCCTGGCGGAGGCGTACGATCGTATTCCGGAATTGACCCATGACGCCGCCGAGCGGGCGTTGACCGAGCTGGCCGCATCCCGGGAGGCCAAACCGGCGCAATTCATTCATCCCACGCGGCTGGCGGTCACCGGCCTGACCAAAGGTCCCGGGCTGTTCGAAATCCTGGCCCTGCTGGGACGCCAGGAAACGGTGGCGCGGATGCGCGCGGCCGTTCGCCATATCAGGGAAACGGCGTCGTCGCCGGAGAAGGAATAATCGCATGAGTGAAAACAAGGCTGCCGCCCCGTCTGATTTTATTCGGGATATCATCGAGGAAGACCGCCGCAACGGCAAGCACGGCGGCCGGGTGCATACCCGGTTTCCTCCCGAGCCGAACGGCTACCTCCATATCGGCCATGCCAAGTCGATCTGCCTTAACTACGGCATCGCCCGGCAGTACGGCGGCAAGCTTAACCTGCGCTTCGATGATACCAACCCCAGCAAGGAAGAGCAGGAATACGTCGACGGCATCATCGAGGACGTCCGCTGGCTGGGGGCCGACTGGGAGGATCGCCTTTTTTTCGCCTCCGATTATTTCGACCAGCTCTATGACTACGCCGTGCAGTTGATTAAGATCGGCCAAGCCTATGTCTGCGACCTCAGCCCCGATGAGATCCGGGAATATCGCGGGACCCTGACCGAGCCGGGGCGCGAGAGTCCCTACCGGAAGCGCTCCGTCGAGGAGAATCTGGACCTGTTCGGGCGCATGCGATCGGGGGAATTCCCCGACGGCTCGCGCGTCCTGCGCGCCAAGATCGATATGGCCTCCGGCAATCTCAACATGCGCGACCCGACCATCTACCGCATCAAGCATGCCACCCATCATCGCACCGGCGGCAAGTGGTGTATCTATCCGATGTATGATTACACCCATTGCCTGTCAGATTCCATCGAACGGATCACGCATTCGATCTGTACCCTGGAATTCGAAGATCATCGGCCGCTGTATGACTGGTTCCTGGAGCAACTGGGCGTTTTTCACCCCCAACAGATCGAATTCGCCCGGCTGAATCTGAGCCACACGCTGATGAGCAAACGCAAGCTGCTGCAGCTCGTCCAGGATGGGCATGTCGGCGGCTGGGATGATCCCCGCATGCCGACCATCTGTGGTTTCCGGCGGCGCGGATATACGCCGGAGGCGATGCGCAACTTCGCCGAACGGGTCGGCGTGGCCAAACGCGACAGCATGGTCGACATCGCCCTGCTGGAGCATTGCCTGCGCGAGGACCTCAACCTTCGGGCGCCGCGCCGCATGGCCGTGCTCCATCCCCTGCGGGTGGTGATCGACAACTACCCCGAGGATCGGGTCGAGGAGGTCGAGGCGCTGAACAATCCGGAAGACCCCGCTATGGGGACGCGCCCCGTGCCGTTCTCGCGGGTGATTTATATCGAGCAGGATGATTTTCGCGAGGATCCACCCAAGAAATTTTTCCGGCTGGCCCCGGGCCGGGAGGTGCGCCTCAAGCATGCTTATTATATCACCTGCCGATCGGTCGTGAAGGACCCCCAGACCGGCCAGGTGGTCGAACTGCACTGCACCTATGACCCCGAGTCGCGCGGCGGCGGCACCCCGGACGGCCGCGAGGTGCGGGGAACCCTGCACTGGGTCTCGGCCGCTCATGCCGGCCAGGCCGAAGTGCGCCTGTATGACCATCTCTTTGCCGACAAAGATCCGGGCGCCCTCGAGGATTTCCGAACCTGCCTCAGTCCCACTTCGCTGCAGGTGATTCAGGGGTGCCAAGTCGAACCCGCCTTGGCCTCGGCCTCACCCGGGGACAAATTCCAATTCCTGCGGCAGGGATATTTCTGCGTCGACGCGCGGGACTCGACCGGCGAAAAACTCGTGTTCAACCGCACCGTCTCTTTGCGCGATACTTGGGCCAAAATCGAAAAGGCCACGGAGGCATAGCCATCAGCCGGTGATGACAGCGATGATCGCCGGCCACAGACCATGACGTCAGAAGTGAGGGTAGACATATGACCGACAAGATCACCAAATTGAAGGAAGAAATCGCCAAACTCGAAAAATTAATCGAGCACGATCATTTTCGAGGCTTGGTCGATAAAGTCAGGGCGGAGCAGAACTACAACCGCCTGCGGAAATTCCAGCGGGAGTTGAAGGAGCTGGAAGAGGGTAAGTAACCGCCCCTGCGGCGGATCACGACAGTGTAGAGTAAGGATGATGATATGACACCCAAGGTCATCGGCGGCCGCGAGCTGCTGAAGCGAGCGATTAAAGGCGAAAAAGACGGCCTCAGGTTTTATACCTTCCTGGCCGAGAAAGCAGTGCATCCGGATGCGAAGCGAAAGTTGACTCGGCTGGCTGAGGATGAACAGCGGCACGAGGCGATCCTGATCGGCCTCTTCAAGCGCCTTTACCACGAAGAGGTCGGCCAGCTTCCCCAGGAGGGGATCAGCGCCCTGTCCAAGTTTTTTGACGGCTCCAAATCGCGCGGCCTGCAGTCGGAAGTGCAGTACATTGACCTGGCCATCGAGGCCGAGCTTGCGGCGACCGCCTTTTATAAGGAAGGTCTCAAGACCGCCGAAAGCGATGACCTCAAACAAATCTACCGGGATTTGGCCGACGAGGAATACCGGCATTTTGAACTGCTTCAGGCCGAGAAAGAAGCTATCGGCGGAAATTATTATTGGTTCGGATATTCCGAGGGCGCCCCGATGGAGGAATGATCGGCCCCGGATAACCGCCGGATGGAATCGATGATGAGTTGGATCTGCGCCACATGCAAGTTTGTCGACGACGGCCTCGCCCCGCCAGCGGTATGCCCGATTTGCGGAGCGGCGGCCGGGCAATTTGTCGAATCAGAGACCTAGTGGATCAGCCCTTATTGCGGAGGTATCACCATGTTGAAAGTCGGCGAGGCCGCGCCCGATTTCACCCTGCCGGGTCATATCGGGGGAAAGATCACGTTGTCCGGCTACCGCGGGGTCAAAAACGTCGTCCTGGCCTTCTATCCGTTGGATTGGACCCCGGTCTGAAGCGACCAGATGCCCGGATACCAGTCCGAGTTGGACCGGTTCACGGCGCTTGACACCCAGGTTCTGGGTGTATCGGTCGATTCCATTCCCAGTCATATCGCCTGGGCCGAGTCGCTCGGCGGTATCGAATATCCTCTGCTCTCCGATTTCTGGCCCCATGGTCAGGTGGCCCGGAAGTATGGCGTACTGACCGAGGATGGCCACACCGAGCGGACCATTTTCGTCATTGACAAGACCGGGACCATCCGCTATGTCGATCACCACGACATCGAAGATGCACCGGACAACGAGGTGCTGTTCAAAGCGCTGGCCGACCTCAAATAGCTTCGGCCCGAAGAATCCGCCTCCGGGAACCGGCCTGGTCCTGAAATTGTTCTATTCTCCTGAATGCCATAAAGGAGAGAAGAGTATGCTTCAAGTCGGCAGCACCGCTCCGGATTTTTGCCTGCCGGGGACGGCCGGGACGACCGTCTCGCTCTCCCGGCGGGCCGGCCCCTACGCCGTCATTCTGTTTTATCCGCGGAACAACACCCCTGGGTGAAATCGTCAATTGGCCGCCCTTGAGGCGGACAGAGAAGCCTTTCGGCAGCTCGGCGCCGACATCCTGGCGATCAATCCCGCCGCGGTCCAATCCCATGACCATTACTGCGCCGCCAAAGGGTTTACCTTTCCGCTTCTCTCCGATCCGGAGCGGCGGGTAACCCGGATGTACGACGCCCTCAAGATGGGTGGTCTGCTCGTTCGGCGCTCCGTTTACGTTGTCGGCCCGGAGGGAACGATCATCTTCGCCCGGGAGGGAATGCCCCCCGATCAGGAGATGATGGATGCCATCCGGTCGCATCGGACCGGGAAATAGGCCGGATCAAGGCCGTTGCCCGAATCATCCTTGACGGCCTTCCTCCGGGGATGTACCTTATGATCGCCTGACAATATTTGCCCATAAGATGCCCTTGGTATTCGTATATTATGGGTTATTACGGGTGAAGGTGTGACATGCATTTCATGGTTCCGGAGAAATATCGCCAGGCCTCGGATGACGAACTCCGCGAGATCGTTTTGGAGGCCAAACGATTGCACGGGTCGCGCCTGATAATTCTGTCCCATCATTACCAGCGGCTGGAGGTCGCCCGACTGGGGGACGTCGTCGGCGATTCCTACGAGCTTTCCCGCACGGCTTCGCTGAAGAAGGACGCCGAATATATCGTCTTTTGCGGCGTTCACTTCATGGCCGAATCGGCCGATATTTTATCAGCCGATAACCAACGCGTCTACTTGCCCAACCCGCTGGCCGGATGCCCCATGGCCGACATGGCCGACATCGATGACGTCCTGGCCGCCTGGCAGGATCTCAAGAAGATCGGAATCGCATCTCGGACGCGGCCGCTTTCATACATGAATTCGGCCGCCCAGCTGAAAGCCTTCTGCGGACGGGAGGGCGGCCTGATCTGCACTTCATCCAACGCCAAAGCGGCCTTCAGATATATCTACGACCGGGCGGAAAAGCTGTTCTTCTTCCCCGATGAAAACTTGGGATATAACGTTGGGCGCTGGTCGGGGCTGTCGGATGACGAGATCGTCGTCTGGGATTTCCGCTCCGATGGCGGCGGCATCGCGCCCGATCGGCTGCGCCGGGCCAAGCTGATTCTCTGGAAAGGGCATTGCCACGTTCACACCAATTTCAAGCTCCATCACGTCATCGACGTGCGGCGGCGCCTTCCCGGCGTGAAGGTGGTCGTTCACCCGGAATGCACCTGGGACGTGGTCAGCCGGGCCGATGCCGTCGGCTCCACCAAGTTCATCGTCGACTATATCGCCCAACAACCGGCCGGATCGATTATCGCCGTCGGCACCGAGATCAACCTGATCAACCGGATGGCGCACGATCATCCCGACAAAACCATCTTTGAGTTGTCGGGGTCGACCTGTCCCGTCTGCGCCAACATGTACCGGACGACCCTGGCGGACCTGGCTCATACCGTCGAAAATCTTGACGCCTGCGATAGAATCGTCGTCCCCGATGCCATCAAAGCCGACGCCAGGGTGGCCCTGAAGCGAATGCTTGAAGTGAACTGAAAGGCAGGGAAGAGGCGCGTGAGGGCCGGGGGACTTCGGGGTAAGGCATAATAGTTCGGAATCAGTCGTCAGATTATTGGAGGAATTATGGCCTTTGAGGTGGTCGTACCGCAAATGGGCGAATCGGTGCTGGAAGGCACCATCGTCGAATGGAAAGTGGCCGAGGGGGATCGGGTCAAAGTCAACCAGCCGCTGGTGGAGATCATGACCGACAAGGTCAACGTGGAGATACCGTCCGCGATCGAGGGAGTGGTTGAAAAGATTTATGTCCAGCCCGGCGAGATGGTGCCGGTCGGCCGTCTCCTCTGCACCATCCTGGCCGCCGGAGAGTCCCCCACAGCGATCCCCGAAAGAGTTGCTCCGCGTCCTGCTGCCGGGCCGGCGGCTACGCCGGCCGCGGCGGTTTCGGCGCCGACGCCCGAGACCGGCGGGCGGGAGAGAATGACCCCCGCGGTGCGAAAGCTGGCCCGCGAATTCGGCCTCGATCCCCAGACGATCACCGGCACCGGCCCCGAGGGCCGGATCACCAAAGACGACGTGCAGAAGGCCGCCGCGGCCCGTTCTCCGGTCGCTTCCCAGGCCAAGGTGGCCGCTGCCACCAAACCCACGGCCGCCGGCCCGGCTCTTCCCAAGTATCCTCCCTCAGCGGCGTCGACCGCTGGCGATAAGGTCGAGGAACGGATCCCCCTGGCCGGGGCGCGCAAGTTGATCGCCGAGCATATGGTCAAGTCGCGGCAAACCTCCGTCCACGTTACCACCTTTGAGGATTGCGATTTCACCCCCCTGGTCGAATTCCGGGAACGAATCAAGGAGCAGTTCTTGGCATCGTACGGCGTCAAGCTGACCTATATGCCGTTCATTGTCAAAGCTGCAGTGGAATGTCTCAAGGAATTCCCGACCGTCAACGCCTCGCTGACCGACACCGAGATCATCCTGAAGAAGTACTACAACATCGGGTTTGCCGTCGCTCGCGACAGCGGATTGATCGTGCCGGTCCTGCCAAACGCCGACAGAATGACCATCGTCGACCTCGCCCTCGCCATTGACGACCTCGGCCGGCGCGCCCGCACCGACCAATTAAAGCTGGATGAAGTTCAAGGGGGAACCTTCACCCTTACCAACGCCGGCATGTTCGGCGCTTCCGCCTCGACCCCGATTATCAACCAGCCCCAGGTGGCGATCCTGGGTATCCATAAGATTGAGGAAAGGCCGGTGGTCCGTAGCGGCCAGATTGTCATCCGGCATATGTCCACCTTCGGGATGTCATTCGACCATCGCCTGATCGATGGTCACACCGCCGTCCAGTTCCTCCATCGGCTGATTGAGTATCTCCAGTACCCCGCGCTGTTTCTGCTGGGAAAGCCCTGATGCCGCCCCGGTATTACGGTTGGAAGACCTTCCTGGGGAGCCGCCCCTACCAGGCCGCCCTCGAATGGCAAAAGCGGATGGTTCGCTACCGCTACAGCGGCAGTATCCGCGATACCCTTTTTTCTTTTGAGCATCCCGACGTCTTCACCCTGGGCCGGGATTGCGGCGAGGTCAACCCGAAGGATCTGGCCGGTCTCGAATACCATCGCGTCACCCGCGGCGGCGGGGTAACCTACCATGGCCCCGGGCAACTGGTGATGTATCCGATTTTCGATATCGGCCGCCGGGGCAAAGACCTGCGCGGCTTTATCCGTAACCTCGAGGAGGGAATCATCCGGGCCTGCGCCGAATACGGCCTGGCCTGCCGCCGCGACCCGGAGCACACCGGCGTCTGGATCGAGGGGCGCAAGCTGGCCTCCATCGGCGTGGCCGTGACCCAGTGGATTTCGTATCATGGCGCGGCGATCAACCTGACCACCAACCTGAAGAAATTCGGGAAGATCAACCCCTGCGGCCTGAAACCGGAGTTGATGATCAGCCTTAAGCAGGAAACCGGCCGCGACGTTCCCCTGATGGAGTTCGCCGAGCGCCTGGCGGAGGCCTATGGCGCCATCTTCGACACCTTGTTCCAGGATATCAGTCTGGATGAATTGGGCGAACTGGTGCAGTTGGAGGAATCAACCCAGTCGCTTTAGGAAGCCTTTTGCCGATACAGCGTGCGCGAAGCCCGAAGATACATCACCACCCCCGTCGCAAACAGCAGCACTGAAATCGCCTGATTGTAGGTCGGGTGCATCCCCAGCAGCGTAAACTTCATCTCCGTTTCATAATAGCGAACGTACTCGATTAGGTGCCGGAACACTGCCTCGACCATGAACAGCACCGCCGCCACCTGTCCGTCGAACTGCTTCCGCTTCAACAACTGATGAAGGATAAGAAACAGAATTATTCCATAAGCCGACGAATACAACTGCGCCGGATGAAGGGGCTGGCTGCCGTAGACGTACCACGGAAGCGATCCTTCGGGGAAGGTTATGCCCCAGGGCAGCGTGGTCGGCGTGCCGAAGCAGCATCCCTTGAGAAAGCAGCCGATCCGCGCAATACCCAGGCCTAATCCGAGGGTCGGCGCAAAAAGATCGAATACTGCCAGGAGCGGCAACTTCTTCCAACGCACATAAACCCAGGCGGCGGCGACGGCCGTGACGACCCCGCCGTAGAGATTTAATCCGGAGAATCCGAACTGCTCGCCGTCGAAAGGATTGATTATCGCCAGAGGATTGTGGACGTACTCGGCCCAATGCATAAACGCGAACGACAGCCGCGCCCCGATCAGGCCGCCGAAAATCAGCACATAGGCGACGTTGAGCATCTGGTCGAACGGCAGGCGCTCAGACCGGGAGCGGCGATAGATATACCACACCCCGGCAAAAAAAGAAAGGGCCAGCATCAGGCCGTAGCTGCGGATGCCGACCGGGCCGATTTCAAATATTGTCGGATACATATTCCCGCGCAATCTCCTCATCCGTAATATCGGGCTGACGGTCGCTGCCGGCGGTCAGCGGATAGAAGGCCAACACCAGCCAGTATGCCGTCGCGCCGATCACCACCCCGATCACGACGTCCGTGACATAATGAAATCGTCCGTAGATGGTGCCTAATGCCAGCGCCGCGACGACGGCGACAAGAAAATATGCCTTCCGGCCGTACCACCGGATGGCGCACAACATCACTACCAGGGCCTCGGCCACGTGCGACGAGGGCATCGCCCCGCCATGGAAGGCGCCCCGGCCGATGACCAGGTCGACCAGCGGATGAAAGATCGGCCCGTCCAGCTTGGTCGCGTACAAGGCGCCGAAGTAATGCCGGGGACCCTCGACCGGATAAAATATGAACACCAGGTAAGAGATAAAAAAGGTCACGCAGGTGGCGGTTAAAAACCGTTTCAACTCGCGGTCGCGGCGGTCAAAAAACAGGTAGAGCGCCAGGCCGGGAACCAAAAAGTAGTATGAGAAATACGACGCCGAAAGCAGTTCTGTCAAAAACGTGCCCGAGAAGCGATCCAGCCAAAGCGACGGATCGCCCCCGAAAATACTCTTCTCCAGCACCGCAATCTGGTAATCGTAGAAGCCGGGTACGAACAGGTGCACCAGCCGCCCGCTGACTTGGTAGAAGGCGGTCATGACCATAATCGGATACAACAAGCGGAAAAAGCTCCCCACCCGATTTCCCTCCGGGCGAAACAACTGCACCAGCAGGATGATCAGGAGCGTGACGCCGAGATAAAACAGCAGGATGCCCACGTAGCGGTCGAGCGGCCGGGCGAAATTGACGATGATCACAACCATGATCCAACTGTAAATAAGGGTCAGATGATCGAACGGAAGCATCCGCGCAAAGAACCGCTCGAATAGATTCGGCTTATTCTTCAGCATCGCGTTTCCCGGCAATTATGATCACAAATTCTCCTTTGGGCGCGCGCTTGTCGAAGGCGCCGGCCACCTCGGTCGCCGGGCCTCGCAGGAACTCCTCGTAGACCTTGGTCAACTCGCGGGCAACACAGATCGGCCGGTCGCCGAATATCGCCGCAATGTCGGCCAGCGTCCGGGTGATCCGATGCACCGATTCATAGATAACCAGCGTGTGGGGATAGCCCGCCACCTCTTCCAGTCGCCTTTTCCGCCGGCCCGGTTTGACCGGCAGAAATCCTTCAAAGAAGAAGCGGTCGGTCGCCAAACCGGAAGCGGTCAGGGCCGGAATCAGTGCCGTCGGTCCCGGCAACGGCTCAACCGACAATCCGCGTTCGATCGCGGCCGTTACCAGCCGGTAGGCCGGATCGGACAGCCCCGGACTACCGCCGTCCGATACCACCGCCACCGACTTGCCCTCCTCCAAAAACGCCAGAATCTGCGGGACGCGGCCCAACTCATTATGCTCAAAATAGCTGATCTTCCTCTTCTCGAGTCCAAAATGGGTCAACAACTGCCCCGTCCGGCGGGTATCCTCGCAGGCTATCAGATCGACCTCCTTTAGGATGGCCAGCGCCCGTAGCGTAATGTCCTGCAGGTTACCGATCGGCGTCGGCACCAGGTATAGTCGGCCGGGATGATCCATTTTCCCCGCCCTACTCCAAAACTACGTGCGACGGCACCGCTGCGCCGTCGAGCAGATCGGTGGCCGGCAGCGCCCGCTTGTAGGCGAAACGATTGATCCGTTCCACGATCATCCGAATAGACGCCTCCTGGGCGCCCAAGGCCGTTAAACGACTCAATGACCGTTCTCCTTCCTCCACTATCCGATGGAGGATCATGTCGGCCAACTCGTAAGTTATACCTAGCTCTTCTTCATCAGTCTGGCCGGGCCAGAGGTCGGCGGTCGGGTTCTTGTCGATGATCTTTCGGGGAATGCCCAGCAAGGCGGCCATTTCCCTGATCTCGCGCTTATACATGCCGCCGATCGGATTGAGTGAACAGGCGGCGTCACCGTACCAGGTGGCGTATCCCAGGCAGGTTTCGGTCTTATTGGATGTGCCCAGCACAAGCGCTTCGTCTCGGGCGGCGATATCAAACAGAATCGCCATCCTCTCGCGGGCCATTTTGTTTCCCCGCCGAAGGCTTGGGACGGCGCGGGTGCCGAAATAGGCGTCGATCATCGGCGTAATATCAATCTTCTCGGTTCTGATCCCGAATCCAGCGGCGAGGTCGACAGCATCGGCTTCCGATTCCGGTGAAGAATGGCGGTAGGGCATGATCAGCCCCAGGATATTTCCTGCGCCGATAGCCCTGGCCCCGAGCGCCGCCGACAAGGCTGAATCGACCCCGCCCGAAAGGCCGATTACGAGGCGTGAGTACCCGGCTTGCTCGGTCAATGTCCGAATGAAGCTTGCCAGCCGCGTCACCGCCGCGGCGACATCGGAAATTTTTCTCATAACTTTCTCTTTATTCTCCGCCAATATATACGTTTTAGTCTGCCCGGCAATCAATTTGTGACACCGATTTGTCGGGAGACAGTTGACAAGCCCCTGACCACCTTCTATATTGGTCATTCTAATTATGGAGGGCACGTATGGCTTCGGTAAACAAAGTTATCCTCATCGGCAATCTGGGCGCCGATCCGGAATTGCGCTACACCCCATCGGGATCGGCGGTGGCCACTTTTAACATCGCCACCACCGAGAAGTGGAAACACAAAGACGGTCAGCCCCAGGAACGCACCGACTGGCATCGCATCGTCCTATGGGAGCGGCAGGCGGAAGTCGCCAAGGAATACCTGCGGAAAGGAAGTGCCGTCTATATCGAGGGGCGTCTGCAGACCCGCAATTGGGAAGACAAGGAAGGGGTTAAACGGTACGTGACGGAAATCATCGGCCAGCGCATGCAGCTTCTGGGCGGCCGCACCGCGGCCGGGGCCGCCGGGGCCGAAGCCGGAGCGACCGAACCGCCGCCGGCGCCGCCGAACAGCGACATGGCCGCCGAGGATGATGACCTCCCCTTTTAATTGACCTTCGCGGGCTTTTGCCTATCGGCAACTAACGACATCCACGCCCGGCGCCCCCCCCAAACACCGGGGGCGCCCGGCAAATAATTTTAT